>NZ_MQUI01000021.1:0-61198 GCF_001970915.1 Sphingomonas sp. Sph1(2015) | reverse complement strand
CGGGGGGGGGGTTGGGGTGGGGCATCGCCATGGGCGTTTCGCTTGCGGAAGCGCCCCACCCCCGGCCCCTCCCCTGAAGGGGAGGGGTGAGCAGAGTTGATCGTTTTCGACTCTAGATCAAGCTGATGGCAGCAGGCTCTAACTCCTTCCCTTGTCCAGGGAAGGGACGGGGAAAAGCTCGAATGTCGATCGGTGTTCGCATCGAAATGGTTGGGGAGGTCGACCTTCCGTCTCCAACGCATATCCCGGCGCAGGCTGAGCCCAATTACACTCTGATTGTGATCGTTCATCGGCGCTGACCCGATTGAATCCCGACCTGCGTCGTCATCGGTTGTTTGCGGCTTCGGACGGCGATTTTCTCCGTGAGCGTTCGGCCTGCAACGGAGTACGAGTCTTTCCGATGCGTCCGCTATCACCTTTGGCGCGTTGAGCCGCCCAATCGAGGGGAAAAGCCATGACGATCATCGTCCACCATCTGGAAAACAGCCGGTCGCAGCGCATCTTGTGGATGCTGGAGGAACTGGGCCTTCCCTATGAGGTGAAGCACTATAAGCGCGACCCCAAGACCATGTTGGCCCCGCGCGAACTTCGCGCCGTGCATCCGCTCGGCAAGTCGCCGGTGATCGAGGATGACGGGCTGGTGATCGCCGAGACGGGCGCGATCATCGAATATCTGGTGGGCAAAGGCGATGGTCGCCTGGGGCCGCCCGCGCACCGGGAGGCGATGCAGCGCTGGCGCTTCTGGCTGCATTATGCCGAAGGGTCGCTGATGCCGCCGTTGTTCGTCACGCTGGTGCTCAGCCGCATCCCGGTCATGGGCAAGGTGGCGATGAAGCGTTTCCAGCCGATGGTCGACCGCCATCTCGATTATGTCGAAAGCGAACTGGCGCGCTCGCCCTGGTTCGCGGGCGATCAGATGACGGCCGCCGACATCATCATGAGCTTCCCGCTGGAAGCCGCCCGCTCGCGCGCCGGGCTGGACGAGCGCCGCCCGGTGACCCTTGCCTGGCTGGAGCGTATCCACGCCCGCCCGGCCTATCAGGCGGCGCTCGCCAAGGGCGGACCCTATGCCTATGCGTAAGACATGAGGTCCGCCGATCAATGCCCCCCGATCTGGCGGAAGCTGTCGGGGGCGTCCTTCGGGGGCGTGCCCGACGGTGCATGGAGCGACGCCACATCGACCGGCTCGGGCGGGTCGAGCGGCCCTTCCCACTTCGCGATGACCGCACTGGCCACCGCATTGCCGATGACGTTGGTCGCCGAGCGGCCCATGTCGAGGAAGTGGTCGACCGCCAGGATCAGCAGCAACCCCGCCTCGGGAATGTTGAACATCGGCATGGTCGCCGCGATGACCACGAGCGAGGCGCGCGGCACGCCCGCAATGCCCTTCGACGTGACCATCAGGACCAGCAGCATCGTGATCTGCTGCCCGATCGACAGGTCGATGCCGTAGGCCTGGGCGATGAACAGCGATGCGAAGGTCATGTACATCATCGAGCCGTCGAGGTTGAACGAGTAGCCCAGCGGCAACACGAAGCTGGCGATGCGCGGCGGCACCCCGAACCGGTCCAGCCCCTCCAGGATACGCGGATAGGCGGCCTCCGACGAGGCGGTCGAGAAGGCGAGGATCAATGGCGCACGGATATGTGCGATCAGGTCGCGGATGCGCGGACCGATGAACAGCGCCGCAACGCCGAGCAGCACGCACCACAGCAGCAACAGGCCCAGATAGAAGCTGCCCATGAAGATGGCGAGCTTGCCGATCACCGACGGCCCCTGCTCGGTCAGCGTGCCCGCAACGGCGGCGAACACCGCGACCGGCGCGACCCGCATGACGTAATCCGTCACCTGCAACATCACCGCGACCAGCGCGTCGACCGCGCGGACCAGCGGCGCGGCGCGCTCGCCGACCGCCGTGATCGCGACGCCCAGGAACAGCGAACCGATGACGATCTGCAGCACCTCGTTGGTCGCCATCGCCTCGATCAGCGAGGCGGGGACGAGGTGGGTCACGAATTTCTGCAGGTCGAACCCGGCCTTCACCACCCCGCTATCGGCGGTGACGGCGGGCAGCGGCAGGTTCAGGCCGACGCCCGGATGCAGCAGGTTGACCAGCAACATGCCCAGGCTGAGCGAAACGAGACTGGCCGAGATGAACCAGGCCAGCGACCGCACCCCGATCCGCCCCAGCGCCTTGGTATCGCCCATCTGCGCGATTCCCGACACCAGGGTCGCGAAGACCAGAGGCGCGATGATCATCTTGATCAGGCGAAGGAACAGGCCGGTGACGATCGCGAAATAGCTGGCGATCGTCTTGAGTTGCGCGCTCGCCGCCGCGCTGCCGTCGTTCAACGACAGGTTGAGCGAGAGCCCCACGACCAGCCCCAGGACGAGGCCGATGAAGATGTACAAGGTCAGCCGCTTGGCCATGCATACCCCAAATTAAAATCCACGGGCGAGCCAAGGGCATTGCGGCGCTCAGGTCAAGAATTCTATCGTCACCGTCATGCAGACCCCGTTGTCCCGCCGCGCCATGATCGCGGCCGCCGCCCTGCCGTTCCTCGTCCGGCCGGGGCTGCTGCGCGCCGCGGAGCCGGACCTGTCGGGGCTGTCCGACATCACCGGCGGCGCGGTGCCGATCGGCCCGGAGGAGCGCGCGGGGCGGCTGGCGCGGGCGCAGGGCTTGATGAAGGCGAACGGGATCGGCGCGATCCTGATCGAGCCCGGCTCGACCATGGTCTATTTCACCGGCGTCCAATGGTGGCGCAGCGAACGGCTGACGGCCGTTATCATTCCTGTCGAGGGACAGCCGTGCGTCGTCACGCCTTTTTTCGAGGAACCCTCGGTCCGCGAGACGCTGGCCGTGCCCGCCGAGATACGGGTGTGGCAGGAGGATCAGAACCCGCTGGCCGTGGTCGCAGGGTTCCTGCGCGACCGCAAGCTGGCCGGGCGGCCGGTCGGGATCGAGGAGACGGCGCGCTTCTTCGCCTTTGACGGGCTGCAACAGGCGTTGCCCGGCGTCCGGCTGGTATCGGCCAATCCGGTCGTGCGCGGGTGCCGGATGGTGAAGACAGCCCCAGAGATCGCGCTGATGCAGTTGGCGACCGACGTGACGATGGCCGCCTATCGATGGGTCTATCCCCGCGTCGAGGCGGGCATAACCGGCGCGGAGATCGGTGCGCTGATGAACGCCGCCACGCGCAAGCTGGGCGGTGCGCCGGAGTTCAGCATGGCGCTGATCGGCGAAGCCTCGGCCTATCCGCATGGCAGCAAGCAGGTTCACCGCGTCGCGAACGGACAGGTCGTGCTCATGGACTGCGGCTGCACGGTCGAGGGTTACCAGTCCGACGTCTCGCGCAGCTGGGTGCATGGCGCCCCGAGTGCCGAGCAGCGCAAAGTCTGGGACACGGTGGCGAAGGGCCAACAGGTCGCCCTCGCCGCCGCAAGGATCGGGGCACCGGCGGGCAGCATCGACGATGCGGTGCGGCGTTTCTATGAAAGCCAGGGATATGGTCCCGGCTATCGCCTGCCGGGCCTGTCGCACCGGACCGGGCACGGCATCGGCATGGACGGGCATGAGCCGGTCAACCTTGTCCGCGGCGAGGCGACGCCGTTGGCAACGGGCATGTGCTTTTCCGACGAGCCGGGGCTCTATCTGCCGGGCAAGTTCGGCATTCGGATCGAGGACTGCTTCCATATGACGGAGGCGGGGCCGGTTTGGTTCTCGACGCCGCCGCGCCGCATCGAGGCTCCGATCGGATGAGGTTCGGACCGGCCCGGGACGGATCTATGTCGGCTTCGGTTTCTTCCTCCCTCGCCCCTCGCAGAGGGGAGAGGGTTGCGCAAACTTAGTTTTTGCGCAGCAAAGACTTAGTCGGAGCTGGGTGAGGGGTGGGCGCGCAAGGCGCGTGCGAGCCTTGGGCTCGCTCAACCCCTCACCCAAGCTGCGCTAGCCAGCAAGGCTGGCAAGCTCCGCTAACCCTCTCCCTATCCAGGGGAGAGGGAAGAGGCGAGATGACCCTCAACCTCTCGATCGACGACTTGCCGGGCGGGTTGCGAAAGGTCGCAGCGGTGGCATGGGCGGCCTGATGCTGGGCGTCGGGCTGGGCGTGGCGGCGGTCTGCCATCTCTGGTGGCGTAAATCGGCACCGCCGACCGATGCGATGGACCGCCCCGAACGCGCGGGCGCTTGAGCGCGCGCGAAACCTCGCCTAAGCCCGCGTCCATGACCTCGACCAACGACATCCGCCGCGGCTTTCTCGACTATTTCGGAAGCGAAGGGCACCAGATCGTGCCGTCCGCGCCGCTCGTGCCGCAGAACGACCCGACGCTGATGTTCGTGAATGCGGGCATGGTGCCGTTCAAGAACGTGTTCACCGGCCTGGAATCGCGGCCCTATTCCACCGCCACCAGCTCGCAGAAATGCGTGCGCGCCGGCGGCAAGCATAACGATCTCGACAATGTCGGCTATACCGCGCGGCACCATACCTTCTTTGAAATGCTGGGCAATTTCTCGTTCGGCGACTATTTCAAGGAACAGGCGATCACTCATGCCTGGACCCTGCTGACCAAGGTCTGGGGCATCAATCCCGACAAGCTGACCGCCACCGTCTATCACACCGATGACGAGGCGTTCGACCTGTGGAAGAAGATTGCGGGCCTGCCCGAGCACAGGATCATCCGCATCCCGACCAAGGACAATTTCTGGGCGATGGGCGAGAATGGGCCATGCGGTCCGTGCTCCGAAATCTTCTACGATCACGGCGACCATATCTATGGCGGTCCTCCCGGCAGCCCGGAGGAGGACGGCGACCGATTCGTCGAGATCTGGAACCTGGTCTTCATGCAGTTCGAGCAGGAAGCCAATGAGATCGTCGGCGAGCTGCCCAAGAAGTCGATCGACACCGGCATGGGGTTGGAGCGCATCGCGGCCGTGCTCCAAGGCGTTCACGACAATTATGACACCGACACGTTCAAGGCGCTTATCTCGGCTTCGTGTGAACTGACACACACAAAGGCCGAGGACGGCCAGAAGGCATCGCACCGCGTGATCGCCGATCACCTTCGCTCGGCCGGGTTCCTGGTGGCGGACGGGGTGCTGCCCGCTAATGAAGGGCGCGGTTATGTGCTTCGTCGCATCATGCGCCGCGCCATGCGTCACGCGCATCTGCTGGGCGCCAAGGAGCCGTTGATGCACCGGCTGGTCCCGGCGCTGGTCGCCGAGATGGGCGCGGCCTATCCCGAGCTGGTCCGCGCGCAGCCGCTGATCGAAGCGACGTTGAAGCAGGAGGAAACCCGCTTCCGCCAGACGCTCGACAAGGGGCTGAAGCTGCTCGACGAAGCGACGGCGGGCATGGCGCCCGGCGCGACGCTGGCGGGTGAGACGGCGTTCAAGCTCTATGACACGTTCGGTTTTCCGTACGACCTGACCGAGGACGCATTGCGCGCGCAGAACCTGTCGGTCGACCGCGCGGGCTTCGACGCCGCCATGGCCGAGCAGAAGCGCGCCGCGCGGGCCGCCTGGAAGGGCTCGGGCGCGAAGGCATCGGACGATGTCTGGTTCGACATTGCCGAGGAAACCGGCTCGACCGAATTTCTGGGCTATGCGTCCGATACGGGCGAAGGTGAAGTGCTGGCACTGGTCAAGGACGGGGCGCGGGTCGACAGCGCCGCCGCTGGCGACACGGTATCGATCATCGTCAACCAGACTCCCTTCTATGGCGAGAGCGGCGGCCAGGTCGGCGACAGCGGCACCATCTCCAGCGATACCGGGCTGACGGCGGTCGTCACCGACACCTCCAAGCAGCTCGGTCGCGTGTTCGTCCACAATGCCGAGATCCGGGAGGGCGGCATCAAGGTCGGCGACAGCGTGAAGCTGGCGATCGACACCACCCGCCGCGCCGCGATCCGCGCAAACCACTCCGCGACGCACCTGCTGCACGAGGCGCTGCGCCAGCGGCTGGGCACCCATGTCGCGCAGAAGGGCTCGCTGGTCGCGCCGGAGCGCCTGCGCTTCGACTTCTCGCAGCCGGTCGGCATGACCGCCGACGACATTGCCGAGGTCGAGACGCGCGTGAACGAGCAGGTGCGCGGCAACGGCCCGGTCGTCACCCGGTTGATGACGCCAGACGAAGCGATCGAAATGGGCGCGATGGCGCTGTTCGGTGAGAAGTACGGCGACGAGGTCCGCGTCGTGTCGATGGGCGAGGATGCCGACGGCACCTACTCGCTCGAACTCTGCGGCGGCACGCATGTGAATGCGCTGGGCGAGATCGGCGTCTTCAAGATCGTGTCGGAAGGCGCGGTGTCGAGCGGCGTGCGCCGTGTCGAGGCGCTGACCGGCGAAGGCGCACGGGCCTATCTGTCGCACCGGGATGACATGCTGAAGGCCGCTGCGGCGACCCTCAAGACCACGCCGGACGAGGTGCCCGCGCGCATCGCCGCGCTGGTCGAGGATCGCCGCCGCCTGGAGCGTGAACTGGCCCAGGCCAAGAAGGCGCTGGCCATGGGCGGCGGAGCCGGTGGCGCGGCCGCCGGGCCGGAGCAGATCGGCGATGTGGCCTTTATCGGCCAGGTGCTCGACGGCTTCGAGGCCAAGGGGCTGCGCGGCGCGGTGGACGATGCCAAGCAGCGCCTGGGCGGATCGGGCGTCGCGGTGATGGTCGCGGTGAACGACGGCCGCGCCTCGGTCGCGGTCGGCGTCACCGACGACCTGACCGCCAGGCACAATGCCGTCGAACTGTTGCGCAAGGCGGTGGCGGCGCTGGGCGGGCAGGGCGGCGGCGGCCGTCCCGACATGGCGCAGGGCGGCGGCCCCGACGGCACCAAGGGTGCAGAGGCGCTTCAGGCGGTACGGGACGCGATCGCGGGGTAATTTCACCAGCCAGGGGGAGAGTGGCGATGCGCAGTGGATGGACTACGGCCTTCTTGATGGGGGCCATGCTTCTCTTGCCGTCGCCGCTCATGGCGCAATCGGCAGCGCCGCAGACCCCCACTCCGCCCGGCACGACCGGCGAGACGGTCGTCGTGACGGCCCGACCCCAGGCTACCGAGCGGGAGGTGCGCGATCAGGTCATCGGTGTCACCGGGCGGCCGAAGTCGGACATGCCGCTCATGCGGTTTCGCGCGCCGGTCTGCATCGGCACCGCCGGGCTGCCGGTCGCGGCCAGCGAGGAAATCCTTCGCCGCATGATGGTGACGGTCGAGTCGTTGGGCATGAAAATGGCCCCCGATGGCTGCACACCCAATATCCTGGTCCTGTTCGCCGACGATCCGCAGCAACAGCTCTTGGCGTTGCGCGAGCGTTCTCCCCAGATATTCGGGGACCTGTCCCGCCCGGCCGTCAGCCGCATCGTGAAGGGGGCGGGACCCGTCTATGCCTGGAACGCCGCCATGCGCGTGTCGCGCGACGGCGATCTGGTGCTGCAACAGGACAACCCCACCGCGAACTGGCCCGAGATGAAGGTCGGCGCGGCGTCACGGCTTTTGAGCCCGATCCGCCAGGACATTGCCGCCTCGGTGGTGGTCATCAAGCGTCAGGCCCTGCTGAACAAGACACTGGGTCAGATTGCCGATTACGCCGTGATGCGGACCATGGCCGCCACCAAGCCCGTGGAGGGGATGACGTCTGCGACGATCCTGACCCTGTTCGACACCGACGCGGTCGCTCCTGCGGAACTGACGGCGTTCGACCGGGGATTGCTGAACGGACTCTATGACAGCCGCCCCCATGCCCGAGGGGTGCAGCAGGTATCGGAGATGACGCGCGCCATCCGCGAGGAAAGCGCAGGCAGATGATCCGGCAGAGCCGGGCCATGTCGTCCTGTGTCGGCAAGGCGCAAGGCATCGTGCCGGCCGTCACGCCCCGCGGCGATGGGATTTCGGCCGTCCAGTCGCTGTTCGACGATAGCGCCCCGCCCGAAGAGCCGCGGGCGTTCGACTGGGGCTATCCGGGCGGCCATTGCACGGGGCACGGAAATCGATCGCCGATGTTTCAACATGCCGCGATGGCGCGTTTCATCGAAGACGAATGGATCGCCGGAGACAAGACACCGTGAAACCCCCAAGCGGACGCCGCGACCTGACCGCCGGGCCGATCGGCAAGACCCTGTTGCTGTTCGCGCTGCCGACCCTGGGGTCGAGCGTGCTGCAATCGCTGAACGGATCGATCAACGCGATCTGGATCGGCCAGTTTCTGGGCGAGCGGGCGCTGGCGGCGACGACCAATGCCAATATCATCATGTTCCTGCTGGTTGCCGCGACCTTCGGCTTCGGCATGGCGGCCACCATCCTGATCGGTCAGGCGATGGGGCGGCGCGATGTGGAGGCGGTGCGGCGGGTGCTGGGGTCGGCACTGGGATTGTTCGCGGTGATCTCGACCGCTACCGTCGGGATCGGCTGGCTGGCCGCACCCGCCATCCTGCGCGCGCTGGCGACCCCGGCGGAGGTGTTTCCACTGGCGCTTGCCTATCTGCGGGTGATCTTCGTCGCGATGCCGCCGGGCTTCATCTCTGTGTTGCTGACCATGGCGCTGCGCGGCGTGGGCGATTCGATCACGCCGCTGAAATTCATGGCGCTGGGGTCGGTCCTCGACGTTGCGCTCAACCCGGTCTTCATCCTGGGGCTGGGGCCGATCCCGGCGCTGGGGATCGAGGGATCGGCGATCGCGACATTGATCGCCAATACCGGATCACTGCTGGCGCTCGTCACCTATCTCTATGCCAAGGATCTGGTCATCCGGCTGCGCGGTGTGGAGTGGCGCTATCTGCTGCCCACCGTCGAGCTGCTCAAGACCATCGTGGTCAAGGGGTTTCCGATGGGGCTCCAGATGCTGGTCGTCTCCACCTCGGCGCTGGCGATGATGGGGCTGGTCAACCGGCACGGCACCTCGACGACCGCGGCTTACGGCGCGGCGAACCAGCTATGGACCTATATCCAGATGCCCGCCATGGCGGTGGGCGCGGCGGTCAGTGCCATGGCGGCGCAGAATATCGGTGCAGGGGAGTGGGACCGGGTCGACCGGATCACCCGTGCCGGGCTTCGCATGAACCTGTTGCTGACCGGCGTGCTGGTGCTCGCGGTGACTTTGCTCGACCGGCATGTCCTGTGGCTGTTCCTGGGCAACGAGCAGAACGCGATCGGCATCGCGGCCAAGATCAACCTGATCGGCGGCTGGAGCTTCATGCTGTTCGGTGTGTCGATGGTGCTGGCCGCGACGGTGCGCGCCAATGGCGCGGTGGTCGGGCCGCTCGTCATCCTGGCGATTGCGATGTTCCCGGTGCGCTTTGGTCTCGCCAACCTGCTGGAGCCAAGCCTGGGCGCGGATGCGATCTGGTGGAGCTTTCCGGCCGGATCGCTCGCCTCGATGCTGATGACCATCGGTTATTACCGGCATGGCGGTTGGCGGAAGGGGCGGATGGCGCCGACCGCGGGCAAGGAAGAATGTGAGGAACAGGCGCTGGCCGAGGGACAGCCGACCAACAAGGCGATGCCGGTCGGGTAAGACAGAAAAACTCCTTCCCTGCAAGGGGAGGGGGACCATCCCCAGGCTGGTGGAGGGGTATCCCCGCTGGCGGTGACGCCCCTCCGTCAGGGCTTCGCCTTGCCACCTCCCCTTACAGGGGAGGAATAGTCACTCGGCGGGCGCAATCACTTCGATAATGCCCGCGGCGATCTTTGCCGTCACCGGCGTACGCGCCAGCACCTCGCCGTCGATCGAAATGGGCAGCGGCGGGATGGTGGTGAGCTTGATCTCGCGCCCCCGGAAGTCGCGGACCTTTTCCTTGCGATAGTCGCTGCGCAGGATGCTCGCGGCCCAGTTGACGATCAGGCGGCGTTTCACGTGGCCGCACACCGCCTGGACGACGATCTCGCCCGAGTCGACGGCGGCGGCGTCCACCAGTTCGGTGCCGCCATGATAGGGGCCGTTGGAGATGCGCACCTCGACGACGCGCAGTCGCTCGCGCGTCCCATTCTGCTCGACGATCAGGGTGAAGGGGCGGAAGCGCAGGAACTGATAGGCGGCCCAAGCCAGATAGCCCAGCCGACCACCCACGCGCTTCAGGCCGTGGGGGACCGTCTCGGCGATCTTGGGACTGATCCCCATCGCGGCGCAATTGGCGTAATAGTCATTGTCGATCATGCCCAGATCGATGCGGCGCGGGCGACCGTTGCGGATCACCTCGACCGCGCCCTCGATCGTCAGCGGAATGCCGAGCGAGCGGGCGAAGCTGTTCGCGGTGCCGAGCGGCAGGACCCCCAGCATCACGTCATGTCCGACCATCAGGTCGACCAGCCCGCTGATCGTGCCGTCACCGCCGCCCAGGATCAACAGGTCGGGCTTGTCCGCCAGCAACTCGCGGACGGTCGGTTCCAGATCCTTCGGGTCCTCCACCGCGCGGGCGTCGACCGGAAAGGGGAGGTCGGACATCGCCGCACAGGCCTGCTGAAACAGGGCTTGTCCGCGCCGCGACTTGGCGTTCACCACCATCGCTGCCGATCGAATTTCTCGCAACCGTCAATTCCTTTCGCCCCCGGAACGCTTTGCACGCAACGCTTGGCAAGCGCGGTCCGATCCCGCAAAAGCCCATTTGATGACTGCATCTTATCCCGCGCTTCGCCTCCGTCGTACCCGCGCTTCGCAGTGGAGCCGTCGGCTTCATGCGGAAACGGTGCTGACCCCGGCCGATCTGATCTGGCCGCTGTTCGTGACTGAGGGGCAGGGCGTGGAGGAACCGATCGCCAGCCTGCCCGGCGTATCGCGCTGGTCGCTGGACGGGATCGTCGCGCGGGCCAGGGAAGCTGCGGCGCTCGGCATTCCCTGTCTGGCGCTGTTCCCCAACACGCCCTCGCACCTGCGCACCGATGACGGCCGCGAGGCGATGAACCCCGACAATCTGATGTGTCGGGCGATTCGCGCGATCAAGGACGCGGTGCCCGATATCGGCGTGCTGACCGATGTCGCGCTCGATCCCTATACCACGCACGGCCATGACGGGCTGGTCGATGCGGCGGGTTATGTCGTGAACGACGACACCGCCAATGCGCTGGTCGAGCAGGCGCTGACCCAGGCGAGGGCCGGTTCGGACGTCATCGCGCCATCGGACATGATGGACGGGCGGATCGGCATGATCCGCGCCGCGCTGGAGGCCGAGGGCTTCGTCAACGTCCAGATCATGGCCTATGCCGCCAAATACGCCAGCGCCTTTTACGGGCCGTTCCGCGACGCGGTGAACACGCGCGGTCTGCTGAAGGGCGACAAGCGCACCTATCAGATGGACCATGCCAATGCCGAGGAAGCGCTGCGCGAGGTCGCGCTCGACCTGGCCGAGGGTGCTGACAGCGTCATGGTGAAGCCGGGCCTGCCCTATCTCGACATCATCCGCCGGGTGAAGGACGAGTTCCGCGTGCCGACCTTCGCCTATCAGGTCTCGGGTGAGTACGCGATGATCGAGACGGCGGTGGCGGCGGGTGCGGCCGACCGTGACGCGATGGTGCTGGAGACGCTGATGGCGTTCAAGCGCGCCGGATGCTCGGGGGTGCTGACCTATCACGCCGCCCATGCCGCACGATTGCTGAACGCCTGACCCTGTTCCCGGTGGCACGCCGTATCCCGGATTTGGCGGTGCGTGCGCTGTTCGTGGTGACGATCCTGACCGGATCGTTCCTGCTGTTTCTGGTCCAGCCGCTGGTTGCGCGTATGGCGCTACCCCGGCTGGGCGGGGCGCCCGCCGTCTGGAACTCGGCGATGTTCGTCTATCAGGCGCTGTTGCTGGGCGGCTATGCCTATGCCCATGCGCTGGGACGGTGGCGGCCCAAGGTGCAGGCGGGGGTGCATATCCTGGTGCTGGCGGCGGCGGCCTTGTGGTTGCCGATCGGGTTGATGGCGGTGGACCTGCCGCCCGATGCCGAACCCGCGCTGTGGGTGCCATGGCTGCTCGGCCTGTCGATCGGGCCACTGTTCCTTGCCGTGTCGGCGCAGGCCCCGCTGATCCAACGCTGGTTCGCGCTGGCCCAGCCGGGGCGTAATCCGTACGCGCTTTATGCGGCCTCCAATCTGGGAAGCTTTGCCGGGCTGATCGCCTATCCGCTGCTGGTCGAACCGGCGATGACGCTTCATGGTCAGAGCCGGTTGTGGAGCCTGGGCTATGGCCTGCTCGCGCTGCTGGTCGTGGCGTGTGCGATGCGACTCCCGGCGTCGCACGACCCGGCGGCAGACCCTGCACCAGGTTCGACCGCGCCGGGATGGCGGCGCATCGGTTATTGGGTCGCGCTGGCGGCGGTGCCCTCGGGACTGGTGCTGGCGACCTCGACCTATATCACGACCGATATCGTCGCGATGCCGCTGCTGTGGGTGTTGCCGCTGGGGCTGTATCTGGCGAGCTTCATCATCGCCTTCGCCACCCGGAGGAGTGCGGCGGATACGCTGACCCGAATCGCGCCGGTGACGCTCCTGCTGTTCGGCGGAGTCATCATGGGCGGTTATCCCGAGCGGCCCTATTCCAATGTCGTCGTCGCGTTGCTGCTGCTGTTCATGGTGTCGGTGGCGCTGCACACCGCCCTGTACCGCGCGCGGCCTGCGGTCGATCGGCTCACCGGCTTTTACCTGTGGATGGCGGTCGGTGGTGCGCTGGGCGGCGTGTTCGCGGGCATTCTGGCGCCGGTGCTGTTCGACTGGACGTACGAATATCCGCTGCTGATCCTGGCGGCGGGGATGCTGATCCCTCAGCAATTCATCCTGCCGGCGATCCGCGACCTTTGGTGGCGGCATCCGCGCGCGATGCTGGCTGCGCTGGCGGGGATGATCGGCCTGGTTCTTGCGTTGCGGCTGGTCGGTCCTGCGGCATGGTTCGGCGAGGAGCGGCAGGGGACGGTGTTCCTGGCGATCGCCGCGCTGGGGTTCCTGACCATCGGCGCGCGCACCGGTTTCGTATTGCTGCTCGGCGGGGCGCTGGTGCTGTTCGGCGGTTATCGCGCGCTATCGCTGTCGATGGAGCGCGATGCGCGGATGCGCAGCTATTTCGGCGTCTATACCGTCCGCGACGGAGCGGGTTATCGCGAACTGGACCATGGCTCGACCGTCCACGGCATCCAGCTTCGCGGCTCGGAGGCGCGGGAGCGGACGCCGACCACCTATTATGCGCCCTATTCGGGGGTCGGGCGCGCCATGCGCGCCGCGCCGATGCTCTATGGCTCGGCGGCGCGAATCGGTGTGGTCGGTTTGGGGACGGGAACGCTCGCCTGCTATGCCCGGCCGGGGCAGAGCTGGCGCTTCTACGAGATCGATCCGGTCATCGTCCGCATCGCGCGCGATACCGGCCAGTTCAGCTATCTTCGTCGCTGCCAGCCCGATCCCGTCATCCGCATCGGCGACGCCCGCATCCGCCTCGCCGCCGAAGCCCCCGCTAGCCTGGACCTGCTGGCGCTCGATGCCTTTTCCTCCGACGCGGTTCCGGCGCATCTGCTGACCCGCGAGGCGTTCGCCACCTATGCGCGGGTCCTGTCACCTCGTGGGCTGCTGCTCGTCCATATCTCCAACCGCTTCGTCGATCTGGAGCCGCTGGTCGCCGCCGCCGCGCGCGAGGGGGGCTGGGCGATTGCGCGGATGAGTTATGTGCCGACCGATCTGGATCGCGAGGCGCAGGCGACCGCCTCGGTCTGGCTGGCGCTGTCGCGGGATGCGTGCGTGCTGAAGACGCTGGAGGCGCAGGGCGGCGACTGGACCCCGGCGGTGGCGCCAGCGGGTCTTGCGGCCTGGACCGACGATTATTCCAGCATCCTGCCCTTTATCCGCCAGTTCTGACGGGGTCAGGCGGCGGGCAGGCTGTCGCTGATCGCCTTGATCTGCGCCGCCTGCCGCGTGACCGCCGCCGATGCCCGCTCCCGCAGCGCGGTCAGCGTGGGATAATCCGGCTCCAGCGCGGCGGCCCGCTGGATGGCGCGATCGTCGATCTCGGTCAGCAGCGATGAGGCCCGCGCGCGGATTTCGTCCAGCGTCGCCAGTTCGGTCTGGGCCGTCAGCCATGCCTCGCTGCCCACCGCCGCGCCCCGCGCCCTGGCGGCGTCGGTGCGTGCCTGGTCGTGCGCCTTGGTGAACTCCTCTTCGACGGCGGTCAGGCGGCGGGTCATCTCCGCGATCTGCGTATCCAGCGCCGGATCGGGGCGAAGCACGACCGGCTTTACGGCGGGTTCGGCGAAACCCTGTTTCTCAACCGGCCGAACCGCCAGCGAAGGATAGGGCGTCGTGTCGCGATCCCGTGCACATCCGGCCAGGATCAGGCCAACAAGAAGGACACAAGCGCGCAGGTGAGAGGCGCGCAGGGCGAATGGGGCAGGGCGATAGGGGGTCATCGCGATCTTCCTAACCGCAACAGGGGTGCCGGACCAAATGCCGGAAAGCCCGTCCGGGTCCGGTTCCACAAAAAATGTGGATAACCTTCGCAAAGGGGTTGCCAAGATTCCGAAGCGCTTCTATCAGCCCACCTCCACAGCGCGCCCGTAGCTCAGCTGGATAGAGCATCAGACTACGAATCTGAGGGTCGGACGTTCGAATCGTTCCGGGCGCGCCAGTGGATCAAAATCAGGTCTCGACAGGGACCCCATGCGCGCCCGTAGCTCAGCTGGATAGAGCATCAGACTACGAATCTGAGGGTCGGACGTTCGAATCGTTCCGGGCGCGCCATTTTTTCCACCATCATCTGCACCATGGGCTTCGGCCCCGACCGCAGCCGGGGCCTTTCCCGTCTTCAGCGCCAGCCCAGCGCAGGCGCAATGTGGCGCAGGATGTTCTCAATCACATGCGCGTTGTAATCGACGCCCAGTTGGTTGGGCACGGTCAGCAGCAGCGTGTCGGCTTCCGCGATCGCTTCGTCGGCGCGCAGCTGTTCGATCAGCTTTTCCGGTTCGGCCGCATAGGACCTGCCGAAGACCGCGCGCATATTGTCGATGATGCCGACCTGATCCTGACTGTCGTCGCGGCCGAAATAGGCGCGGTCCTGATCGGTGGTCAGCGCAAAGATCGAGCGGGAGACGGAGACGCGTGGGCTATGGCCATGCCCCGCCGTCGCCCAGGCTTCGCGATAGGCGCGGATCTGTCTGGCCTGCTGGACATGGAAGGGTTCGCCGCTCTCATCGGCCTTCAGCGTTGAGCTTTGCAGGTTCATGCCCTGTTGGGCGGCCCAGATCGCCGTGGCGTTGGAGGCGGAACCCCACCAAATGCGGTCGCGCAGCCCGGCCGAATGCGGCTCCAGCCGCAGCAGGCCCGGCGGGTTGGGGAACATCGGGCGGGGATTGGGCTTGGCGAAACCCTGGCCCTTGAGCAGGTGCAGGAACACCTCGGCATGGCGGCGGCCCATATCGGCGTCCGTCTCGCCCTGCGCGGGGCCATAGCCGAAATGCCGCCAGCCATCGATCACCTGTTCGGGCGACCCGCGGCTGATGCCGAGTTGCAGGCGCCCGCCGCTGATCAGGTCGGCCGAGCCAGCATCCTCGACCATGTAGAACGGGTTTTCGTAGCGCATGTCGATCACGCCGGTCCCGATTTCGATCCGGCTGGTCCGCGCGCCCACGGCGGCGAGCAGCGGAAAGGGGGAGGCGAGCTGCTGCGCGAAGTGATGGACCCGGTAATAGGCCCCGTCCGCGCCCAGCTCCTCGGCGGCGACGGCAAGGTCGATCGACTGGAGCAGCACGTCCTGCGCCGAGCGCGTGGCGGACTGGGGCGAGGGCGACCAATGGCCGAACGAGAGGAAACCGATCTTTTTCATGCGCTCAAGATAGGGCGAATGTGCGGTCGGTCCACTGACGTGGTGGAAACGATCGCTTTCCGAAATCATCGGTCAGCGCGCGCGCCAGTGGCCCGCCATCGCCTTCTTTTCGCCCGCCGCGTCCAGCGGCATGTCGGCCATCATGTCCTGCGCCGCCGCCATCAGTTCGGCGTCCGACGATCCCGCCTGGACATAGCCGCTTCCTGCGCCGGGCGTGCTGCCCGGCATGGTCCGGCGCAAGGCCCAGCCCTTCGGGTCGCGACAGGCGATGCCGTCCGCCTCGGCCGACTGGAATACGCGGCAAAAGCCATTGTCCTGCGCACGGAAGCTGACCGCGATGCGCACCGGCCCCTTCGCACCGCTGGCCTGATCGTCCAGCGCCCTGGCGAGCGAACCGGCGGCGTAGAGGCCATGGTCGGTCGCGACGACAGGTCCTTCCCGTTGTACGCCGCGCCCGACCAGCACCCCGACGACGAGGCACGCTGCCATCGCCGCCGCCGATCGCCAGGCGGCCGAGATGCGTGGGGGACGCGGTTGGCGCTTCGGCATCTGTACCACATTGCCGGTCAGCATCGCCGCCAGTCGGTCGGGCACGGGATCGTCCGCAATCGGGGCATAGGCCGCACCCAGTTTCGCCTTCAGGCGGCGGTGGCGCGCGACCTCCTCGGCCAGCGTGGGATCGGCGGCGATGGCACGCTCCACGCGCTTGGTCGTCAGCGGGTCGAGCGCGTCGTCGGCATAGGCCATCAGCAATTCGGGTTCGATCGTCATGCCGCTTCTCCCAGCCGTGCCATCAGCGCCTGCCTGCCCCGAACCAGTCGCGAGGTCAGGGTGCCCATCGGAATGTCCAATATCTCGGCGGCTTCCTTATAGGCGAACCCCTCGACCAGGACGAGCGCCACCGCCTCGCGCTGTTCGTCGGGCAGGGTGCGCATCGCGGCGTCCACCTCGTTCAGCGCGACCCGCGCCTCGGCATGGCCGGCACGTCCGACACCCAGCCCCGCCTCTTCGGCGACGAAGGTTTCCGCCGCGCGCGACCGGGCGCGGGCGGTGTCGATCCAGGCATTGCGCATGATCCGGTACATCCAGCTGTCCAATCGTGTCCCCGCCTGCCACGAACCGCGCGCGATCAGCGCCTTTTCGATCGTGACCTGGCACAGATCGTCCGCATCCGCCCCGTCATGGGTGAGCGATCGCGCGAACCGCCGCAGTCGCGGGAGCAGCGCCAGCAACTCGGTCTCGAAAGCGGCCAAACCTGTTTTCCTTGTTGCCGGGATGAAACGGATGAGGTTCATCGTTTCATCCATGTCAGCGTGTATTTTGACAATGGGTGAACGGCGATGAAGCGGACGACGCGCTATCTGGCATTATCGATGGCGGCGGCGGGGCTTGTGCTGGGTGTGACGGCGGGGCGGGCGCAACTGCTCCCCTCGCTGCCGGGAATGCCGTCGCTGCCGGGTGGCCTGCCCCCGGTCGGACGGGGGATTGCATCGCTGGCCGACCCGGTGATCGACCGGGTGGATGCCGCTTCGCGCGCGACCGTGCGACAGCTGGAGCAGGTCCGCCGCGCCACCTTCGCCCAACTGGTCCGCGATCATCCCAACGCGATCGCGCTGGACCCGTCGGGCTTTCCGGCACGGGCGGGTGAGGTGGTGGTGGACGGCCCGAGCGACTCGCTGCTGGCGGCGGTCGGGCCGCTGGGCTTCACGGTGATCGAGCGCGACGATGTGCTGGGCGTCGGCTTCGTCCGGTTGCGGGTGCCGCCGGGCCAGTCGTTGAAGGCCGCCTTGCGTGTCCTCGAAAAGCTGGGCGGGGAGGTGAGCGCCGATCAGCTCCATCTGCCGAGCGGGGGAGGGGCACGTGCCGCCTTGTCCACTGCCGAAACCGTCGCAGGGCGCGGTACGATGGTTGGCGTGATCGACGGTGGTGCAGAAGGCGCGGAACGGAGCAAGGGGTTCGCGACCGGCGCGCCGCGCGCCAATGACCATGGCACGGCGGTCGCCTCGCTGATCGCGGGGGGCAACGGTATCCGGGGATCGCTGCCCGGCGCGCGGATCGCCTCGGCCGATGTCTATGGCAGCGATCCGGCGGGCGGCAATGCGACCGCCATCGCCAAGGCGCTGGGCTGGCTGGTCGAACAGCGCGTGTCGGTGGCGACGATCAGCCTGGTCGGTCCCCCCAACCCGCTGCTTGCGCGCGTCGTCGCGGCGGCGCAGAAGCGGGGCCTGATCATCGTGGCGGCGGTCGGCAATAACGGCCCGGCCGCGCCGCCCGCCTATCCCGCCTCCTATCCCGGCGTCATTGCCGTGACCGGTGTCGACGGGCGGGGACGTCCGCTGATCGAGGCGGGGCGGGCGAGCCATGTCGATTATGCCGCACCGGGGGCGGACATGCTGGCCGCCGGGGTGGGCGGACGTCGTTTCAGGGTACGCGGCACGTCCTTTGCCGCGCCGCTGGTCGCGGGCCGCGTGGCCGCCGCCTATCCGTCGCTCGACCCTGCTCAAATTCGCACCGCGCTGGGCGATATCGATGCCCAAGCCCAAAAGAATGGCCGCAGAGGCGAGGAGAAATTCCTCGGCCGTGGAGTGGTTTGCACGGATTGCCGAACGCCCGCGCCGTGAGGGGCGCATTTTTTAGGGATGAAACGGGAAGGGCCTTCCGTTGTCTCTCCAGAAGTCAGGAGAATGATGATGAAGACCCTTTTTTCCGGCACCGCGATCCTCGCTGCGGCGCTTGTCGCAATGCCCGCTTCGGCGCAGCTGCTGGGTGGCGGCGGTGGCCTGGTTGGTGGTGGCGCCCTGGGCGGTGTCACGAGCGGCCTGACCGGCGGGGCGAACGGCACGCTGAGCGCAGCTGGCCAGACCGGTCGCGCCGCGACCGACACGGCGACCCGGACGCGTGGATCGGTGCGCGGCGATCGCAATGTTGATCTGCGCCGTGGCCGGGTGGCGGCTTCGGGTGAAGCCGTTGGCGGCTCGACGCTAGACAGTGCGACGCGGGTCGGCAGCCAGTCGGGCGGCGCAAACGGTTCGGCCTCGGGTGCGGTCGGCGGCGGCGTGGATGCCCGGCTGGTTGGCACCGATGCGGTGCGCGATGCCGCGGGGCGCGGCGTGAACACGGTCGGTAACGTCGCCGGACGGGTGCGCGACACCGCCGGGGCGGTCGGCAATCGGGCGCGGGGCACCGTCTCCAACCTGACCAATCGTGCCGCCAATGCGGGTGGCAGCGTGGCAGGCTCGGGTTCGGGCAACGCATCGGCGACGGGCGGCAACGGTTCGCTGGCGGGCAATCTGGCGCTGGCCGGTAGCGGCGCGGCGCAGGGCGGGGCCTTTCCGGTCGATACCGGCATGGTCGTCAACGATGCGCAGGGCCGGGCAATCGGTGCTGTTCAGTCGGTCCGCACCAACGCCCGGGGCGCCGTCGAGCGGGTGCTGGTGAAGGTGGGTGACAAGGTCGCCAACCTGCCCGCCGCCAACTTCTCCGGCTCGGGCAATGTCCAGGTATCGGCCATGGGCCAGGGTGATGTGAGCAGCGCCGCGAAGTAACCCAGACCGACCGTTGCGCCCGACCTGCCAGGGTCGGGCGCAACTTCACGTTCAACGTGCGGCGAAATATCGTTCCAGTCGCGTGGCCTCGGCCGGGCTGATCGCGACCACCGCGCCATGTTTGGGCCGGGTGAAGTTCGTGGCCTTCATCGGCGATCCGGGTTCGTTGAAGCGACCGATATTCCGATAGGTCACAAAGTCGGTGGTTTCGGAAAAGCCCATATTGTTCGGGTTGATGCCGAACACATCGTACATCAGGACATAGGTGTTCGTGCCGTTTCGCCGCCACAATGTCGGCGCTTCCGTCCCAACGGTTTCGGGATCGACCTTGCGCAGGTCCTTCGTCCAGCCGCTATTGATCTGCGACGACTCCGAATGGCGGATATTGCCGGGCGCCTGATGTGCGACATAGAACATGTGATATTTGTCGCCGACCCTGGTGATGTCGGCGTCGATCACGTTCACCTTGGGATCGGGATAGTCGAACAGCTTCTTCGGCTCTTCGGTCAGGGTGCTGAAGTCCTGGTCGGCATAGGAATAGACCAGATAGTTCGGCCCGTTGCCGTCGCGGGTGGTGAAATAGACCATCAGGCGTTTGCGCTGCGGATCGTAGATCGTTTCGGGCGCCCACATATTGCCCGCGTCGCGGTAGCGCGGGAACAGCGCCGATGGCGTGACCCGGGACCGGGACCAGTGGATGAGGTCATAGGACTTCATGAAGATCATGTTGCGGTTGTTGCCCCAGCTATATTGCGCCTCGGGGCGTTCCCATTCGGTGTCGCGCAACCCTTCGCGCTTGGCGAAGATGTGGAGGTCGGTCATCGACATATAGAAACCGCCATCGGGACCGCGCATGATGTGCGGATCGCGAATGCCCTTCTGCTCGGCCGCTTCCCGCCCGTCCATGACCGGCTTGCCGCCGTTGACGTCGGTGAAGCTGTATCCGTCGCGCGATGTCGCGAAGTGAAGCGAATGATCCTCGTCGGTGAAGAAGGTCATCAGATAGGCGGTCCGCGCATCGCGCGGGGCGGGCGGCCTGGGCAGGCTGTCCTTCGCCACGATCTCCAGGCGGCGAGGGGCCGTGGCGGGCACCTGTCCACCGGCATGGATCGCCGTGGTCGCGAAAAGGGCGCCGATGACGGCGCAACTGCGGAACAATGTCTTCACGAGGCTCTCCCCTTTTTAAAGGAGGCTAATTCAACTGTCCGACAAATACCAGCATTCGCCCGTGACAAAATATGTCGGAACGGGCGGTTCGGCCGCGACCGCCCGTTCTCACGACAATGTCAGGCCGGGACGCCCTGCGCCGCAGGCAGCTCGGCAATGTCGGAGGATTCGGCCCAGAGGTTGATGCCGCCGTCCTGCGCCGCCCGGTTGATCGCCGCCAGTTCGTCGGGAGTGAAATCAAGCCGCGCCACCGCATCGAGCGAGTCGTCGAGTTGCTCGACCGTCCGTGCGCCGATCAGCGCGGAGGTGACACGCGGATCGCGCAGAACCCAGGCGATCGCCATCTGCGCCAGTGTCTGCCCGCGCGCCTGGGCGATGTCGTTCAGCCGCCGGATCACGGCCAGATTTTGCTCGGTCAGCAGCGACTGCGACAGCGAACCACCCCGGCTGGCGCGGGCATCCTTCGGCACACCGTCCAGATACTTGCCCGTCAACATGCCCTGCGCCAGCGGGGAAAAGGCGATGCAGCCCGTGCCCAGCTCCTCCAGCGTGGCCAACAGCTCGGGCTCGACCCAGCGGTTCAGGATCGAATAGCTGGGCTGGTGGATGAAGAGCGGCACCTTCTCCTCCGCCAGGATCGCCGCCGCGTGCCGGGTCAGCCCCGCATCGTAGGAGGAAATGCCGACATAGAGCGCCTTGCCTTGCCGGTGCAGCTGGACCAGCGCACCCATCGTCTCTTCCAGCGGCGTCGTGGGGTCGACGCGGTGCGAATAGAAGATGTCGACATAATCGACGCCCATCCGCTTCAGGCTCTGGTCGCAACTGGCGATCAGATACTTCTTCGACGAACCGACATCGCCATAGGGACCCGGCCACATGTCCCAGCCCGCCTTGGTCGACAGGATCAGTTCGTCGCGATGACGGGCGAAATCGCTCGCCATCACCCGCCCGAAATTCTCCTCCGCCGAGCCATAGGGCGGCCCGTAATTGTTCGCGAGGTCGAAATGGGTGACGCCCCGGTCGAAGGCCCGGCGCAGGATCGCGCGGCCCGTCTCGAAGACATCCGTCCCGCCGAAATTCTGCCACAGCCCCAGGCTGATCGCGGGCAGCTTCAGGCCGCTGCGCCCGGTCCGGCGATAGGGCATCCGGCCGTCGTAACGCGCGGGGTCGGCGGTGTAGGGTTCGGGAAAAGCCATGGCGAAAATCCTCTCTGTTCGGGGGCGGCCCTACGCTGCGCGGGCGTCGTCGCCAATGGCATGGCTCACGCGAGCAACGCGCCCAGCCGCGAAAGCCGATCGGCGGGACTGTCGTGCCGCTCCTTCAGGAGATGACGACCGTCCTTTTCCTCCAGCCCCTCGATACCGCCCAGGTCGGGTTCCTGGCCATGCGGGGTCAGCGCGATGGCGGCGGGGCCAGCATCGATCCGCGCGATCGACCGCATCCGCATCCGCTCGCGCAACCGGGCCAGCGCCAACAACGTGGCGGCATCCTCCGGCAATTCGCCGAACCGATCCTCCAGTTCCGCCTCGAACGCATCCAGCGCGGCATCGTCGCGTAAGCGCCCAAGCCGGGCATAGAGCGAAATGCGCAAATCCTCATCGGGGATCCAGGCCTCGGGCAGGCGACCCTCGACACCGATGCGCAATTCGGGCGTCCAGCGCTCGACCGTCTCGCCGCGTGCGGTGCGCAGCGCATCCTCCAGCAATTGCTGGTACAGCTCGACCCCGATCAGCCGCATGTGACCGGCTTGCGTATCGCCCAGCAGATCGCCCGCGCCGCGCATATCGAGGTCGCGGGCGCTGATCGCGAAACCTGCGCCCAGCCGGTCGAACGCCTCCAGCGTGCGCAGCCGTTTCAGGGTACGCGGCGCGATGGCGTCCTCACCCTTGGCGAACAGCAGGACCTGCCCCCGCCGGTGCCCACGCCCCACGCGTCCGCGCAACTGGTGGAGCTGGGCCAGGCCGAAACGATCGGCATGGACGATCGCCATGGTGTTGGCGCGTGGCACGTCCAGCCCCGCCTCGATGATGTTGGTCGCCAGCAGCACATCGCCTTCCCCCCGGCCGAAGCGCACCATGACGTCGTCGATCTCGGCGGCGGGCAGCTTGCCGTGCGCCTGCATCACCTCCAGTTCGGGCACGATGCGGGCGAGCTTCTCGGCAAGCGGGGCCATGTCGGCGATGCGCGGCACCACGACGAAGCTCTGCCCTCCACGCGACCGCTCCCGCAACAGGGCGGCACGCAACGTCTCGGGCGAGAAGGTGGAGACGGCGGTACGGATCGGCTGGCGTCGTGCGGGCGGGGTGGCGATCATCGACAGCTGGCGCAGGCCGACCAGCGCGGCCTGGAGCGTACGCGGGATCGGCGTGGCGGACAGGGTCAGGACATGGCCCGAGGACAGCGCCTGAAGCCGGGCCTTGTCGGCGGCGCCGAAACGCTGTTCCTCATCAACGATGACCAGCGCCAAGTCCTTATAGGTCACCCCCTTGGCCGCCACCGCGCCGGTGCCGATGACGATGCGGACACTGCCATCGGCCAGCCCGGCCTTGACCTTCCGTTTCTCGGCGGCGGTGGACAGGCGCGAGAGGCCGGCCACCGCGATGCCCGCCTCCTCGAAGCGCGCGGCGAAGCTGTCGAGATGCTGGCGGGCCAGCACGGTGGTCGGCGCGGCGACCACCACCTGTCGTCCTGCGAGTGCGGCGATGGCGGCAGCGCGCAGGGCGACCTCGGTCTTGCCGAAGCCGACATCGCCGGCGACCAGCCGGTCCATCGGGCGGCCTGAAGCGAGATCGGCGCGGACCGCCTCGATGGCGGCCAACTGGTCCGGCGTCTCGCTATAGGGAAAGCCTGCCGCGAACCGCTCATAATCGGCGACGGGGGGATCGAGCACGGGCGCATGGCGTTCGGCGCGCTCGGCGGCCATATCGGTCAGCTGGCGGGCGGTCGTCGCGATCGCTTCGTCGATGCCACGCCGCCGTTCGTGCCAGCTCTTGCCGTCGAGCGTATCGAGGCGGACCGCGTCATCCTCGCCGCCATAGCGCCACAACCGATCGGCCTCCACCACGGGGACCAGCCGGGTCGTGCCGCGTGCATATTCCAGCTTGATCGCGTCACCCGATACGCCGTCCTGCCCGTCGATCGCCTCCAGTCCGACGACGGTGGCGATGCCGTGATCTTCGTGAATGACGGTGTCGCCGACGCGGATTTCGGCGGTCTGCATCAGCGACAGGTCGACATGCGGGGCGACCCCGTCCTCCCGTTCGGCCCGGCTGCCGAGCAGGTCGGCGGCGCTGACCGCGAGGATGCCGTCACGCACGAAGCCGCGTTGGGCAGGCGCAACGAGCGTCAGGAGGGATCCGGCCTCGGCCTTGACCACGTCACGCCAGTTTTCCGCACGCCTGGCCGTCTGGCGCAGGACATTGTCGACCCGCTTGCCCAGGAAGCGCAGGTCGCGTTCGCTGCCGATCAGGACGATGCGTGTGCCCTCCTTCTTCGCCGTGCGGGCGGCGGCGGCGAAGTCACGCAGGGGCGAGCGGCTTTCGACGAAGCGCGGCGGTGGTTCGGCGATGCGGGCGATGCGAGCGGTTTGACGCTGGTCGAGCGCCTTCTTCCAGTGACGCTCGTCGACCATGTCGCGCGCGGCGCGCTTCGATCCGCGCTTGGCGACATCGGCGCTCAGCAGCAACAGGCGACGGCGACGCTCATCGGCGGCGGGCTCGATGATGACGCGGGCTTGCGGCAGGTGGTCGAGCAGGCTGGTGTGCGTCTGGCCAAGCGGCGGTTCGGCCACCCGGCCCAGTTCGCGGCGGTCGATCTCGCCCGTGCTGCGCTGGTCGGCGGGGTCGTAGGACCGGATCGCGATGATCCGGCCTTCCGCGACCTCGATGCGCAAAGGCTGTTCGGAGTCGGCGGGAAACACGTCCAGCACATGGCCGCGCAATGCGACTTCGCCGGGCTCGTCGGCCCGTTCGTCGGCGATATAGCCCAGGTCGAGCAGCGTCGCGTGGAGCTGCGCCAGATCGCACGGGTCGTCGATCGCGACACAGGGCGGCTCGGCGGCGAAGGTCTCGGGCGGCGGCAGCGCGCGGGCCAGTGCTTCGCCCGAGGTGACCAGCGCGATACGGCCGCGGTCCTTTGCGGCCAACGCCGCCTGCGCACGATGCAGCGCCGACACGCGCTGCCCGACATTGGCGGGCGAGGCGGGGGCGTCGTCGCCCGGCAGGGCGTCGGAACCGGGGCAGAACAACAGGGTCGCGTCGGGTGCCATCGCCTCCAACACCCGCGTCACGCCCAGCGCGCGGGTCTCGTCGGTGACGGCGAGGATGATGTCCGACCGGTCGAGGAGTTCCGCCGCACCCGCCGCGAGTTCGGCGATGCCCGGCAGCGGTACGGGGCCGTCTCCGGCGGGCGGCATGGTGGCGATCTCGGCTTCGGACAACATGCGCAACGACCGGCACTCCAGCAAATATGGCAGGGCTTTTCGAACGGGTGGGGCGGTCGGCCGTTCCGCCGGAGATCAAAGACTTATCGCCGCTAAATGACGGAACCCTATCGGACCTCGGCACTTCAAGGCCGGGACGGTTGATCCGTATCGATGATCGACATCAGCACGCGCCGCCGGCCGCAATGTCCAAGGAGAATGACGATGGATCTGGGTATCAAGGGGCGCATCGCGCTCATCAGCGGCGCGGACTCCGGTATGGGCAAGGAAACCGCGCGCCTGTTGCTGGAAGCGGGTGTGCGTGTCGCGCTGACCGACAAGCCGGACGGGACGCTGGACGAGGCGGTCGAGGAGCTGTCCCCTCTGGGTGAGGTGATCGCGGTCACGGGCGACGTGACCCAGGCCGATCAGGTCCGCGCGATCTGGGCCGAGGTGCGCGAGCGGCTGGGCGATCCCGACATCTATGTGAACGCAGCGGGCGTCACCGGCGCGACCGGCGACTTCCTGGAGATCGACGACAAGGGCTGGCAGGAGACGATCGATATCGACCTGATGGGCGCGGTGCGCATGTGTCGTGAGGCGATCCCGGCGATGCGAAGCAAAGGCTGGGGCCGGATCGTGCTGTTCGCCTCCGAGGATGCGGTGCAGCCCTATGTCGACGAACTGCCCTATTGCGCGGCGAAGGCCGGTATCCTCAGCCTCGCCAAGGGACTGTCCAAGGCCTATGGCCCCGACAATGTGCTGGTGAACACCGTCTCGCCCGCCTTCATCGCGACGCCGATGACCGACAAGATGATGAAGAAGCGCGCCGAGGAGAAGGGCGTTAGCTTCGACGAGGCGATCGAGACGTTCCTGGATGAGGAACGTCCCGGCATGGCGCTCAAGCGACGTGGCCGTCCCGAGGAGGTCGCCGCCGCCGTCGCCTTCCTGGTGTCGGAACGGGCGAGCTTCATCAACGGGGCGGGCATCCGCGTCGACTCCGGTTCGGTCTTCACCATCGCGGGTTGATCCGCCATACCCTCCCCAAAAGCCGGGAGGGATGACCGTGAAGAAAATGACGTGGTGGCTGGCGGGCGTGACGCTGCTGGCCACCGGGGCGTCCGCGCAACAGATGGATACACCGTCGCTTGGTGCGACCAACTATGCCTATGACGGGGCTATGGTGGCCCCGGCCACGCGGCCCAGCTTCGGAGACGAGTTCAACGGGTCGATCGACACGCGCCGCTGGCGCTGGGACACGGGCCAGAACAGGACGGGCTGGCCCAATCACGAGCTGCAATATTATGCCGGTCCCGACGGGACCAATGCCCGGATCGAAAAGGGCGCGCTGGTCATCGAAGCGCGGGCCGAGGCGCTGCGTAAGGAAGCCGATTGGGGCGGCCAGCGCTATAGCTCCGCCAAGCTCGTGACGAAGCAGACGCTGGGATACGGCTTTTACGAGGTACGCGCGCAGCTGCCCTGCGGGCGCGGCATGTGGCCCGCCATCTGGCTGCTGCCGATGGATGGATCGCGCTGGCCCGATGGCGGGGAGATCGACATCATGGATATGGTCGGCTTCGACCCCGAGGTGATCCACGCCACGGTGCATTCCGCCGCCTTCAACCACCGGCTGAAGACACAGCGCGGCGCCGAGGTGCGCGTGGCGGGGGCGTGTACGGGCTATCACCGCTATCAGCTGGAATGGACGCCCGGGACGATCACCATCGGTGTCGACGGGCGCGCCTTTATGCGCGTGAAGAACGACCAGCCGGGCGGCGCGGCGGCCTGGCCGTTCACGCGCCCCTATTCGCTGATCCTCAACCTGGCGGTCGGGGGCGACTGGGGCGGGCAGAGGGGCGTGGACGATGCCGCGCTGCCCCAGGCGATGAAGGTGGATTATGTGCGGTATTGGCAGGCAAAATAATCCTCCCCGGCACGGGGAGGGGGACCAGCGAAGCTGGTGGAGGGGGATCGCCGCGAGGACTGTCTAATGAGGAAGCCCCCCTCCGTCAGCGCTGTGCGCTGCCACCTCCCCGTAACGGGGAGGAATTACAGGAGCGTACCCGACAGGATGGCGAGCGCGATGCTGAAATAGATCACCAGCCCGGTCACATCGACCAGCGTCGCCACGAACGGCGCCGAGGCGCTGGCGGGATCGAAGCCCAGGCGTTGCAGCAGGAAGGGCAGCATCGATCCGGCCAGCGAGCCGAAGGTCACGATGCCGACCAGCCCGGTGCCGACCGTGGTCGCCACCAGCACCCAATGCGGCCCATAGTCGTAGAAACCCAGGGTTTGCCACAGCGCGATCCGCGCCATGCCCAGCAGCCCCAGGATTGCCCCCAGAGTCATGCCCGCCGGAAGCTCACGCAGCGCCACCCTCCACCAGTCGCGCAGGCGGACCTGCCCCAGCGCCAGCGCCCGGATGATCAGCGAGGTCGCCTGGCTGCCGCTATTGCCGCCCGAACTCATGATGAGCGGGATGAACAGGGTCAGCACGACCGCGCGCTCCAGCTCGCTCTCGAAATGCTGCATCGCGCTGGCGGTGAGCATTTCCGAGAAGAACAGGATGCTCAGCCACCCGGCGCGCTTGCGGATCATCGCGAGGAAGCCGGTTTCCAGATAGGGGCCGTCCAGCGCCTCGACGCCGCCGAACTTCTGCGTGTCCTCGGTATGCGCGGCGACCAGCGCGTCCAGCACGTCGTCGACAGTGACGATCCCCATCGGGCGGCCCTGTTCGTCGACCACGGGCAGCGCCAGCAGGTCGTGGCGGCGGATCAGATGCGCGACCTCCTCCCGGTCGGTGGTCGGGGCGACGGTGATCGGATCGTGCCCGCGCGCCAGGTCGATCGCGCGCGACGTCGGCTCGGCGGCGATCAACTGGCGCAGCGAGACGGTGGCGACCAGCCGTCCCTGCGGCTCCAGCAGGAAAACCGAATAGACGGTCTCGCGGCTGCGCTCGACCGTGCGGATATGCGCCAGCACGTCGGCGACGGTCGCGTCGGCGGAAGAGGCGACATATTCGGTCGTCATCATGCCGCCCGCGCTGTCGGGTGGCCAGCGCAGCAGCGTGTCGATCGAGGCGAGGACGGGTGCGGGCAACTCGGCACGGATCGCGAGGGCGTCATCCTCGTCCATGTCGGTCAGCACGTCGGCGGCGCGATCCTCGGCCATTTGCGACAGCAGGGCGGCGGCGCGCGCCGGGGTCAGATGCGCCAGGATATCGGCGGCCGAGCGCAGTTCCGGGCTGTCGAGCACCGCGACGGCACGCGCGTCGGGCATTTGCGTCAGCGCATCGGCCGCTTCCTCGACGGAAAGCGACTGCAGCGTATCGACGAGATCGGCGATGGACAGGCCGCGCCGGGAGGAACGGAAACCGGCGGCGACACCGGCAATCAGATCGTTGACCATTTCAAACCTTTCGTCCGCACGACCCGGGGCGGACGAAAGCCAGTTACGAAAACTAGCGGACGACCCCGAGGCGTGCGGCGCTACTGGAACTGTCGCTGGACATGTTCTCGCTTTCTGGAACGGCGTGGGGGCTCCCACGCCTGAGCCGCCCTCTGATCCTCAAGGCTGCAATCGTCAACACCCGCGCACGACGTGACGAAATTTTAATCCGGGCACCAAGGTTTCGGCCGCGCGGCTCCGTCTGGAAGGGCAAAGGCACATAAAGGGGACCTTATCCGTGCATCGCCTGCTCTTCGCCTCGACCGCCACCCTCGCACTGGCGGCGGGGACGGCCGCCTCGGCCCAGACCGTGATCGACTCCAAGCGGACCACGCCGGTTCGTAGCGCCACCGTCAACAACGGTGCCGCCGCCGACGTCAGCATCGTTGCCGCGGGCAGCGTGGTGACGACCGGCAGCGGCACCGCCGTCACGCTCGACAGCAACAACAAGCTGAGCAACGCCGGGACGATCCAGACGACCGGCGCCAATGATGCGGTCGGTATCGGTGCGGCGGCGGGCGTGAAGGGCGAGATCACGAACACCGGCAAGATCATCATCGATGAGAACTACGTCCCGGTCGACATCGACAAGGATGGCGATCTGGATGGTCCCTTTGCGCAAGGGGCGCGGCGGACGGGCATCCGTACGGCGGGGGCCTTTGTCGGGAATATCACCAATGGCGGTGAGATCACCATCAAGGGTAACGACTCGGCCGCGATCTATCTGAACGGGCCGCTGACCGGCAATCTGCTCCAGTCGGGCAAGATCAACATACTGGGCGATCGCTCGGTCGGCATGCGCACGGGCGCGGTGTCGGGCAATGTCACCATCGGCGGCTCGATCGTGGCGATCGGTGAAGGCGCGGTCGGTGCGCGGATCGATGGCGATATCGGCGGCGCGCTGAATATCGAGGGCGGGATCGGTTCGACCGGCTACCGCTATACGACGCCTCCGGCCGATGTATCGAAGCTCGACCCCGACGATCTGCTCCAGGGCGGGTCGGCGCTGGTCGTGGGCGGCAATGTCGCGGGCGGCATCACGCTGGGCAATGCGACCGGCAAGGCGGCGGACCTCGTCACCAACGGTGCGGCGCCGACGATGCAGATCGGATCGGCGACCCGCGCGGTCGTGATCGGCGCGACCGGTGGCACGACGCCCGCACCCGGGCTGGTCGTCAATGGCCGCATCACCTCGGCCGGGGTCTATAGCGGGGTGCGATCGACCGCGCTGGCGATCGGCGGGCTGGGCGGCAATGTCCAGATCGCGCAGGGCGTCGCGATCGGCGGCACGGTGCAGGCGACCGCCAATGGCGCGGAGGCGACCGCGATCCGCTTTGCCGCGGGGGCCTCGACGCCCGAGCTGCGCAACGGCGGTACCATCTCGGCGACCGGCGGCGGCACGCCGGGCGTGCTGACCACCGCCGTCCTGATCGAGGCGGGGGCATCGGTTCCGACCATCCGCAACACCGGATCGATCCGGGCGGCGTCCGCCTCGGCCAACGCCACCGCGATCCTCGACCGCACGGGCGGCCTGACGCTGGTCGAGAATGCAGGCACCATCGCAGGCGCGGGCGCCGACAGTTCGCGCAGTGTCGCCATCGACCTGTCGGCGAACACCAGCGGCGCGGTCGTGCGCCAGATCGCTCCCGCCACTGGAGCCGCCGCACCCAGCATCACCGGCGCGATCCGCTTCGGCAGCGGTGACGACCGGCTTCAGATCGGCGCGGGCTCGGTCAGCGGCGATGTCAGCTTCGGCACCGGCACCAACCGGCTGGAGATGAGCGGCACCGGCACCTATGCGGGCACCGCGACTTTCGGCGCCGGGGCAGACACGCTGACCATCGGCGATACCGCGCGCTTCAACGGTGTGGCGGATTTCGCAGGGCAGGGGCAGGACCTGCTGGCGATCACCGGCAAGGGCGTCTTTGCCGGGCGTCTTGCCAACGCGTCGCATGTCGCGGTGACGGTCGCGAATGGCGGCGGCACCTTCGCGGCGAATGGCGTGACCAATATCGCCTCGCTCAGCCTGGGGAATCAGTCGATCCTCAGCGTCGCGCTCGACAAGGCGAACCCGACCGCCAACCTGATCCAGGTCGGCGGGGCGACGACGATCGGCGCGAACAGCCAGCTGGCGCTGCGCGTGTCGGGCGGGACCGACGTGACCGGCCGCTATGTCGTGCTGCGGTCCGGCACGCTGACCGGCGCGAACAACCTGACGCTCGCCCCCTCGGCCATGCCCTTCCTCTACAAGGGCGCGATCGTCGCGGCACAGCCCAACGAGATCGCGGTCGAGGTCAGCCGCAAGGCCAAGACCGAACTCGGCCTCAACAACGCGGGCGTCAGCGCCTTCGACTCGATCGACGCCGCGATCGGCCGCGACGCCAAGCTGTCCGACGCGATTCGGGGCATCTATGACGGCGCGGCCTTCCGGGGCGCCGTCGAACAGATGCTGCCCAACTATACCGGCAGCGTGTTCGAGGGCGTGACGCTGGCCTCGCGCGCGGCGGCGGCGCAGCTTCGCGAACCGGCGGGCGAGTTCAGCGAGGAAGGCAAATGGGGATATTGGCTGACCCCGCTCGGCTGGGACGCATCCAAGCGCACACGCTCGACCCGCAGCTATGACGTGCGCGGCTGGGGCATCAGCGGCGGGATCGAGCGCAAGACCGATGCGGGCAATTTCGGTGCCTCGCTCTCGTATATGAATGGCCGCGACAATGAGGGGACCGCGGTCAACCGCGTCAACCACAGCCAATATGAGCTGGCCGGTTTCTGGCGCGCCCGCTGGGGTGCGCTGGCGGCGCAGGCGCGCGGCTCGGCGGCGTTCCTGTCCTTCGACTCGCAGCGCCAGTTCGACGGAGTGATCGGGACCGAGGCGGTGCAGCGCCGCGCCACCGCCGATTGGAAGGGTATGCTCTATTCCGGTTCCGGCTCGGTGTCGTGGGAGCATTGGGTCGGCCAGTTCAACGTGCGGCCCATCCTGGCGGTCGACTATTACCGGCTGAACGAGGATGCTTACCGCGAGACGGGCGGCGGCACCGGCTATGACCTGACGGTGCGCAAGCGGACCAGCGACGAACTCGCGCTGACCGCCAGCGTCGCGGCGGGCATCAACTTCGGGGGCAATGACCGCTATTCGCAGTGGAGCCGGTTGGAGGTCGAGGGCGGTCGGCGCGAGCGGATCGCGGGCACGCTCGGCCGGACGGTCGCCAGCTTCGGCGACGGCACGCCCTTCATCCTCGATCCCGAAGCCCGCGACGGCGGCTGGGTCGGGCGGGTGCGTGCGATCACCGGCACCAGCGAGATCCGCCTGAGCGGCGAGGTGAACGCCGAACAGCGGCTGGGCAATGTCGCGCTGTCGGCGCGCGCCGCCCTGCAATTCGCCTTCTGACAGGGTTCGTCCGCGTGCATCCCCCCTGTAGCGCGCGCGGACGGCAGGAGCCCCACCATGCGTCCCGGTGGGGCTCCTTTTCACGGGAGCCTGCTTCGTCTACACGGCGGCACTCCCATTTGATTTTGCCGGTTTCCACCATGCCGCCCACCGGGCTTGAGGCCGTTTTCCTTGCCAATCGCGACAAGCTCGTCCGTTTCCTGACGGCGCGCGGGGCGGGCGATGTGGCGGAGGATCTGGTGCAGGACCTGTGGCTGAAGGTGGCGGGCCGGATGGACGGGCCGATCGGCAATCCGCTGGCCTATCTCTACCGTGCGGCCGACATGTTGATGATCGACCGCTATCGGTCGCGGCGACAGGCCGAGCTGCGCGAGCGGGATTGGGCGGAAGGGGAGGGTGCCGAGCCGCCCCCCGGTGCCGAACGCGCAGTGGCGGCGCGGCAGACCGCCGAACAGGTCGCTGCCACGCTGGCGGCTTTGGGTGATCGACCGGCCACCGTCTTTCGCCGCGTCCGGGTCGACGGTATCCCCCAGCGTCAGGTGGCGGCCGAGCTGGGTGTCAGCATCAGCACTATCGAAAGCGATCTCCGTATGGCGGCCCATGCGCTGGCCGCACTGAAGGAACGGATCGGATGAGCCAGGACCGCACTTTGCCCACGAATAGCGTCGATACGGTCGCGCTCGACTGGGCGCTGCGCATGGCCGATCCGGCCCGCGCCGACTGGGACGCCTTTACCGACTGGCTGGAGGCCGATCCCGGTCATGCCGAGCGCTACGACCGCGCGGCCGCGACCCTGTTGGACGCCGCGGAAGCGCTGGCGGCGCAACCCGATGTCGCGGCGCCTGTCGTCGTCGAGCGGGAGCCTGTGCGGCGGCATCCACGGCGCTGGGTCGGCGGGGCCATGGCGGCGGCCCTGGTCGGTGCGATCGGCGTGACCGCCTGGCAGGATCGGTCCCAGCCCTATGCGGTCGAGACGGCCGCCGGGGAAACCCGCCGCGTCCCACTGTCCGACGGCAGCAGCGTCACCCTGGCGGGGCTGAGCCGGGTCGAGCTGGACCGTGCCGAACCACGCCGGGCGGTGCTGGCGCATGGGCAGGCGCTGTTCCAGGTGCGGCACGATGCGCAGCACCCCTTCGCGGTCCAGGCCGGGACGCTGGCCCTGGTCGATCTGGGCACGGTCTTCGATGTTCGCATGGGTCGGCAGACCCGTGTCGCTGTGGCCCAGGGGGCGGTGATGGTCGACCCCAAGGGAGCGGCGCTCCGCCTCGACGCCGGGCAGGCGGTGACGGTCGACGGCGACCATCTGGTCCGCTCGAGCGTGCCGCCCGATGAAGTCGGCGGCTGGCGCGAGGGCAGGCTGGCCTTTGACGGCGCGCCGCTGGGCATGGTGGCGGAGGATGTGTCGCGCTTCCTGGCCCAGCCGGTGACGGTCGCGCCCGCCATCGCCGCGCGGCCTTTCCGGGGGACGATCGACCTGGAAGCGGTCCGGCGCGATCCGGCGGTGCTGGGGCCGCTGATGGATGTGAGGGTGCGGCGGGCGGCGACCGGCTGGACGCTGGAACCGCGCGAGTGAGATCCATCGGGGGCGGGATCGGCGGTCTGGTGGCGATGGCGGCGGCGATGCCCGCGATCGCCGCCGATCGCGTTTCGCTCGACCTGCCTGCCGGAACCGTGGGGGCGCAGGTGATGGCGCTCGGCCGCGCGGCGCGTGCCAATATCGTGGTCCCCGATGCCGGGTTGTGGCGTCGCCCGGTGCCTTCCCTGCGCGGGGCCTTTTCGGTCGAGCAGGCGCTCGCCGTCATCGCACGGGGCAGCGGCGCACGGGTCGAGGCGCTGGGGCCGGGTAGCTGGCGACTGAGGCCCCGCCTTCATTCGCCCGCACCCAAGCCAGGGCCGCGTCCCCGGCCCCGGCCGCCAGCGGATGTACAGGGCGAGGATGTCGTCGTCACCGCCAGCAAGCGCGACACGACCCGCGATCACTTTGCGGGGCAGGTGGTGCAGGTGGCCGGGGCCGATCTGGAATTGGGCGGGGCGGGCGGCACATCGAAGCTGGCCGACCGGATGACCGCCATCGCCTCCACCTATCTGGGCGCGGGGCGCAACAAGCTGTTCATTCGGGGCATTGCCGATTCCAGCTTCACCGGCCCGACCCAGGCGACGGTGGGGCAATATTTCGGCGACCTGCGCCTCAGCTACAATGCCCCCGATCCCGACCTGCGGCTGGCCGATCTGGCGGCGGTCGAGGTGCTGGAAGGGCCGCAGGGCACGCTTTACGGTGCGGGATCGCTGGGCGGCTTGATCCGCCTGGTGCCCAATGCGCCCGATCCGACGCGGTTCGGGGGTTCGGCAATGCTCGGTGGCTCGGCCACCACCAACGGTGCGCCGGGGGCGGATGCGCAGGCGGTGCTGAACCTGCCCGTCATCGCCGACCGGCTGGCGATTCGCCTGGTCGCCGACAGCGCGAGCGAGGGCGGCTATATCGACAAGCCGCTGCTCGGTTGCACCGACGTCAACCGCACCCGGATTGCGGGCGGTCGCGCGGCGGTGAAGGCCGATCTGGGCGGCGGCTGGAGCATCGAGGCGGTCGGGATCGGCCAGCATATCCGCGGCGCCGACAGCCAATATGCCGATCGCGACGGTCCGCCGCTGACCCGCTCCGCCCCCGTCACCGAAGGATTTTCCGCCGATTTCGGGCAAGCGCAGCTGATCCTGTCCGGCCGGATGGGGCAGGTGCGCTTCCGCTCCAGCAGCGGCATCACCGCCCATGACCTGATGGAGCGCTATGACGCGACGCCGCCGGGTGGCCCCGTCCAGCTGTTCGCCCAGGCCAATGCGACCCGGATGCAGGCCAATGAAACCCGTGCCTGGTACTCCGCGCCGGATGGATCGGGCTGGTTGGCGGGGTTCAGCTATGTCCACAACCGCACCCGCCTGACCCGCTTGTTCGGCGAGCTGGGTGAGTTGCTGCCGCGCACCGGCGTCGTCAACACGGTGGAGGAGGCGACACTCTATGGCGAGGCGAGCCTGCGGTTGCTGCCCGGCCTCCTGACCACCGGCGGCCTGCGTGTCACCCGGTCGGTGCTTGACGGGGAGGGAGAGGATCTGCCGCTCGCTCTATCGCTTCAGGCGCTGGCGCGGCTGCGCGAAGTGACGGCGCGGCGGGCGCAGACGATCCTGCTGCCCTCCGCCTCGGCGCTGATCGACCTGACGCCGGGGGCGCAGCTGTTCCTGCGCTATCAGCAGGGTTTTCGGCCGGGCGGATTGACGATCGAGGGGCCGCTGGTCCGCCGTTTCCGCAACGACCGGGTCGCGACCATCGAGGCGGGCCTGCGCAGCGGACAGCCGGGGCGGGACCGCTTCGACGGATCGCTGACGCTGGCGCACACGGCATGGCGCGACATCCAGGCCGACTTCATCGACGCCGCCGGCCTGCCCAGCACCGCAAATATCGGCGACGGCCAGCTGTGGACGATCGAGGCGCTGGCGGGCTTCCGTATCGCCCCGGGGCTGCGGGTGGAGGGCGCGGTCTCCTACAATGACAGCCACATCGACGAGCCGTCGAGCGCGCAGGCCTTTGCGCTGATGGACGGAATGGCCGCCGACCGGGCGACGATCCTCGCGCGGTTGAGTCAGATCCCCAATATCGCGCGCTTCACCGGGCGGGCGGGGGCGGTCTATCGCCGGACGCTGGCGAGCGGCCATGACCTGCGCGTCGACGGCTGGCTACGCTATGTCGGATCGTCGCGGCTGGGCGTCGGGCCGATCCTGGGCGAGCAGCAGGGCAGCTATCTCGACAGCGGCGTCACCGCGCGGCTGGGGCTGGGCCGCTACGGCGTGACGGCGGGGATCACCAACCTGGCCGATGTGCGCGGCAACCGCTTCGCGCTGGGCACACCCTTTACGACGGGACGCGATCAGGTGACGCCGCTGCGGCCGCGCACGCTTCGGATCGGGCTGGACGCCGCCTTCTGATCAACGGCGCGTGAACAGCGACAGGGGGATGGCATCGGCCATGGCGCGATAGCCGGTCATGCTGGGGTGCAGGTGATCGCCCGTATCATAAGCGGGGAGCAGCCGGTCGGGCTTGGCCGGATCGCGTACCACCCGGTCGAAATCGACCACGCCATCGAAAATGCCCGCCGTGCGGATGAAGCGGTTGATCGCCTGCCGGTCGGCCTCGGTTTCCGGGCCGGGGTGATAATAGTCATTGCCCTGGAACGGCGTGATCGTCCCGACGATCAGCTTGATGCCATGGGCGTGCGCGCGCTCGGCCAGCTGGCGATAGGCCTGGGTGATCCGGCGCACCATCGCCTGATGCGTGGCGGCATCGACCGGCTGTTCGCGGGTCATGACGCCCAGATCGTTGACGCCCTCCAGCAGGACCACATGGGTGACGCCCGGTCGGGCGATCACGTCGCGGTCGAAGCGGGCCATCAGATTGGGGCCGAGCCCGTCGAGCAGCACGCGGTTGCCGCCGATCCCGGCATTGACGACCGAGAAATGCCGCGTCGCGGGCGAGGCCGCCAGCCGCCGTGCCAGATCGTCGGGCCAGCGGGTGTTGCTGTCGTCGGTGATGCCATAGCCATCAGTGATCGAGTCGCCGATCGTCACGACCGTCTGTTTCTGAACGGCGTCGCGTATCTCGATATCCGACAGGCCCCACCAGCCCCCGATCACCTGCGCGTCGGGCAGGGCGGTCCGCGCGGTGGCATCGCCCGCGATCAGAAAGGTCTTCGAGCGCGCGCCCGAATGGCCGGTCGGGGTGGTGACGGCCTCGGAGAAGAACAGGCTGACCGCCACGTCGCGCCCCGCCTCGACCGGCAGCGTGACGGGATCGGAATAGAGCTCGGCTCCCGGCGGCACGATCACGGCCGCCGCGCCGTCGAAGCGCACCGGCAGGATCGCGGGCACGTCCGAACGGCCCGGCGTCGCCAACCCGATGCTCGCCGCGCCGATCTTCAGTGGGGTGGTCCCCGCGACGTTGGACAGCCGCAGCCGCAGCGTCTTTCCGCTGGCAGTCAGGTGCATGATCTGGCGGATGGTGGCGGGACCGGCCTTGGCAAGCTTTTCGGCATTCGCGCCGTCGATCCGCATCTGCGACGAACCCCAGGCGGGGGTCCAGCGTGCGCTTTGCATCGGCGCGGCGGCCGTCATCGCCATGGCGACCGCGATCAGCCCTGTGGCCCGGTAGAAATGGCTGAACGGCGTCATCCGCATCCTCTCTCATTCGTCGATCCGCGCTTGCGGCTTGCCCGGATGGTAGCGATAACGGATGGGAAATCCAACGAAGAACGCCTCGCGGTCGAACGACGGGGCCGGGAGAGATATGATGCGCCACCTGTTTTTGTCGGCCGCGCTGCTGGCGTTGGTCCCCGGTGCCGCCTGGGCCGCGCCCGATTGTCGTGGGCCGGTCGCGGCATGCGGGCGGGCAACGGCGGGTGCGCTGTCGCTGCTGATGCCGGGGCGCGTCGCGACGGTCGTTATCGATCCGGGTGACGAGCCCGGCGTCGCGCGGGCCGCGAGGGATCTGGTCGCCGACCTGAAAGCGGTCGGCGGCGGCGATGTCCGGCTCGCCCGCGAGGTTTCGGGCGGCGCGACGGTGATCGCCGGGACGCTGGGCCACAGCGCGCTGATCGATGCGCTGGTAAAGGCGGGCAAGCTGGACGTCACGGGCCTTGGCGGCCAGTGGGAGGGCTATGTCGAGCAGGTGGTCGACAACCCCGCGCCCGGCGTGGCGCGCGCGCTGGTCATCGCCGGATCGGATCGGCGCGGCACGATCTTCGGCCTGTACGACATCAGTGCGAAGGCGGGCGTCAGCCCCTGGACCTGGTGGGCCGATGTACCCGCGCAACGTCACCCGACCCTCTATCTGACGGCAGGGCGCGTCGCGGATCATCCGGTCGTCAAATATCGTGGCATCTTCATCAACGATGAAGAACCGGGCTTCGGCAACTGGGCACGCACCAGGTTCGGCGGGGTCAACCACCTGGCCTATGAGAAGGTGTTCAACCTGCTGCTCCGTTCCAAGGCCAATTTCATCTGGCCCGCCATGTGGGGCAAGTCGCTATGGGAGGACGACCCCGCCTCCGCCCCGCTGGCGCAGGAAATGGGGGTGCTGCTCGGCACCTCGCACCATGAACCGATGCAGCGCGCCCAGGCCGACTGGAAGCGCGAGGGCAGCGGGCCGTGGGACTATACCAAGAACGCCGCCACCCTCCGGGCCTTCTGGCGCAAGGGAATCGAGCGGCGCGGCAAGGCCGAGGACCCCGTGACCATCGGCATGCGTGGTGACGGCGACGAGCCGATGACCGAGGGTACCGCGACCGACCTGCTGGAGCGGATCGTTCGCGACCAGCGCCAGATCATCACCGACGTGACCGGGCGCCCGGCAGCCGAGACGCCACAGGTCTGGGCGCTCTACAAGGAGGTGCAGGACTATTACGACAAGGGGATGCGCGTCCCCGACGACGTGACCCTGCTGTTCGCCGATGACAATTGGGGCAATATCCGCCGCCTGCCGCCGATCGGGGAGCGCCGGGCGGGCGGTGCGGGTGTCTATTACCACTTCGATTATGTCGGCGGGCCACGCAACTACAAGTGGCTCGACACCAACGCCATCCCGCGCGTCTGGCAGCAGATGCGGATGGCCGACGATTATGGCGCGGATCGTCTGTGGATCGTGAATGTCGGCGACCTGAAGCCGATGGAATATCCGATCAGCTTCTTCCTCGACATGGCCTGGAACCCGAAGCGCATGGATCTGGCCACGATGCAGGCCTATCCGGTGCGCTGGGCCAGCGAGCAGTTCGGCGCGGCGCACGGGGCCGAGATCGGTGCGCTCCTGACCCGCTATGGCCAGCTGGCCAGTCGCCGTAAGCCCGAACTGATCGATGCGACGACTTATGGCTATGCCGATGGCGAATGGGCGCGGGTGCTGGGCGAATGGAACGCGCTGGATGCGCAGGCCCGCCGGGTCGAGGCGACGCTGCGCGCCCCTTTGCGTGATGCCTATTACGAGCTGGTGCTCCACCGGATCGAGGCGATGACCAATCTCCACCGGCTGTACGAAGCGGTCGCCGCCAATCGCGCGGCGGCGCAGATAGGGGATGCCGCCAAGGCGAAGCGCTTCGCGGACGCGGCGCGCGGCTATTTCGCGCAGGATGCCGCGATCCGTCGCCGCTACGAGGTCGATACCGCGGACGGCAAATGGACCAGCATGATGGCCCAGACCCATATCGGCTATACCGGATGGCAGCAGCCCGACCGCGATGTGATGCCTGCGCTGGCGACGCTCGAAAAGCCGTTGCCGCTGCCGCCGGTCGCGCCGGAGCCTCTGGTCAGGATAGCGGCCGATGCCGGTCGGCCGGTCGACGGCCGTGGCATCAAGTGGCAGCGTGTGGCGGGCTTCACTGCGGAAGGCGCGGCGATGGTCGCGACGCCGACCACCGCACCCATTATCGAGCGGCCCGGCGGCGACAGCCCGCATATCGTCTATAACGTGAACTGGACGAAGGGCGGGCCGGTGACGCTGGGCGTGATCGCGGCGCCCGGCCTGGACGTGCGCGGCGGCGGCAAGCACCGGGTAGCGGTTTCCGTCGATGACGGCGCGCCGGTCGTCCTGAACCTGATGGCGGCCGAGACCGAAGAGAGCTGGGGCCGGTCGGTGATCGAGAATCGGCGCGTCGCCTCGACCGTGCTGGCCGCTTTGTCTGCGGGCAAGCACCGCGTCACCCTATGGCTGGTCGATCCCGAAGTGGTGGTCGAGGGAGTGACGCTCAGCCCGCGCTAACCTGCTCGGAGCATCCGCATCGCGTGCGCCCGGACCATCTTGGCATGGTCCGGACCGTCACTTAGAATTCCGTGGCGATCCTTGGGCAGATGGGCGAGCGGGTGGCCGTCGGGGCGGAAGACATAATGGTCGAACCAGGCCCGCCAGGCGGCTCGCTCGGCGGGCGGTCGGCCCGCGATCGCGCTCATCGCGAGGAGCATGGTCGGGAAGGGCTGGTCCGGCGCGACCGGGAAGGCGTCCCACCAGTAATTGACCAGGATGTTGAGCGTGCCCGTCGCCTCGACGCGGTGCCACCAGAGCTTGGGCATGTAGAGCGCATCGCCTGGCCCCAGCTCGATGGTGATCGCCCGGTCGCGCGCCTGCTCGAACCGGGGATAGCGCGGATCGCCGGGTTCGGCGCCGGCGGCGAGGGCGACGGGCTGACCCGCCATCGTATGGTCGATGGGGCCGACATAGAGGTCGCCGATCGCGTCGGGGGGGTACAAGGTGAAGGTCCGCCGCCCGGCCACCACGCAGGCGATATTGTCCATCATGTCGTAATGGCAGGCGACGGTCGACGCGTGGCCGATCCAGATCAGCGGCGACACACCCGGCGGCGCGAAGGGCAGGCGGTTGTCCTCGGCCAGACCGGGCAGGGTGTTGGTGATCGGCAGGGAGCCGACATAAAGCGTCTCGCTGTCGCTTCCCGCCGCGATGCGCCCCACCGCCTGGCCCAGCGGCATCGCCTGTCGCCGGAAATTGAAGCCCGACAGGTCGTCATTATAATCGTAGCGGCCGCTGATCGCCGCATCGCCGACTAACGCCTCGACCTGCCGACCCGCATCGAAGCGCGCGAGATAGGAGGTCAGGGCGTCACCGCCTGCCTTTGCGACTTTGGCCAGCGGCCAGTCCGACGCCGCGCCGTGAATGACGACCGGGCGGCACGGCTCGACGACCAGCCGCCGAAAGGCGTCATGCCCGTCCAGTGCCGCACGGTCGATCTCGGCCGCCGCCTGGGTCATCGGGTGAGGCCGCTCAGCCGCTCGTTGCGCCGCCGGGCCAGCGTCGGGATATGCCGGACCGATCCGGTGATCGCATAGATGAGCTGGAGGTCGCCCGACCGGAACAACGTCAGCGCGACCTCGTCGGGAAGCGCGTGAACCGCATCCAGGCTGATCGTGTAGAGCGAGTCGAGCCGTAGGCTTTCGCCATTGTCGAACTGGAAGTTCAGGTCGATCGGCTCGACCAGCCTGTTCTCCTCCAGCCGCCGCAGGAACTGCTCGGTCTCCGGTAGGCCGACATGCAGCCGCCGCAACGCCGCCTGGACCCGGCGAAGCGCAGGGGCCGGGCCGCCGTCCTGGTCGAACACGGCCGCGCCGCCCAGCTGGGTCAGCGCAGGATGATGCACGTCGATCGCGATATTCTCGCCCGAGACGTAGAAGCCCTGCCGTTCCAGATCGGCGGGTCTATACTCCGCCAGCGTGCCGTTCGGGGCGAGACAGAGATTTTCATCCGGCACCAGCCCCATCAATGCGCCGGGATACAGATCGCCGGTCTCGGGATGGCGAGCCATCAGGATCGGGTAATGCAGCGCGGCGGGCAGAAATTCGTCGGCGACCAGCTGGACGAAGTGCCGCCCCGCATCGGGGGCGGCGGAGACGCGCAGGGCCGCATGACGCGCGCTGTCGAGCAATTCCATTTCGGCCATGCCGGTCGATCCCTTCATCCCCTCTGGCCCCATCGCGGCGGATGCGAAACGGAGCGGTCAGGCCGGGACTGTGTCCGCCCCATGCGCCTGCCGTCAACCCTTGGGATAGCCGTTCGCGTCCGCTCTGACAAATGGCTTGTAGAGCATCTATTATAACGCTAACATCAATTCATCGAATGGGCGGTACGGCGCAAGAACGTCGATCGCGCATGAATATGATAAACGTAGGAGAGGGGAAGATGGTGGCTCGCACAGCTTTTGTGGCCGCATTCGTTTCGCGCCGGACCTTGATGGCAGGCGTCTCGCCACTCATGGCCCTCGCCATGGTGTCGCCGGGAACGGCCTTTGCCCAGACCGCAACCACCGCCCAGCAGGCCGGAACCCCGCAGGACCAGGCCACTGCCCCCAGCGAAGCGGATAACAGTCCGTCTCCGTCCGGCGAGGCGACGACCGCCGACATCGTCGTCACCGGACTGCGCAGCTCCTTGCAGCGCAACCTCGACATCAAGCGTACCGCGACCGGTGTCGTCGATGCGATCTCGGCCGAAGATATTGGCAAATTTCCCGATTCGAACGTCGCGGCCTCGCTCCAGCGGCTGCCCGGCGTCTCGATCCAGCGTTCGGGTGCGCGTGGCGAGCCGACCGGGATCACCGTTCGCGGCTTTGGCGGCGACTTCAACACCACGCTGTATGACGGCCGCCGCATCTCGACCGCGACCGGCGGTCGCCAGATCGACTTCAGCACCGTCGGCTCGGACTTTATCGGCGGGATCAGCGTCCTGAAGACGCCCGACGTGACGCTCGCGTCCAGCTCGATCGGCGCGACCGTCGACATCCAGTTCCCCAAGCCGTTCGATCATCCCGGCTTCCGCGCCGCGGTCAGCGCCTCGGGTTCGCTTCAGGACCGGGCGGGCCATGTCGTGCCGACGCTCGGCGCGCTGGTCAGCGATACCTTTGCCGATGATACATTGGGTATCCTGTCGAGCTTTATCTATACCCGGCGTGATACCGATACCAACCGCGTCTATGTGTCGGGTTGGCCGGGCGGTAACTTCGCGCCTTGCCAGCTGACCGGCAGCACGGCTGCGACCTGCAACCCGACCACCAGCGCCACCGCCGCCGCCAGCGACCGCCGCACCCTGACCGGCTGGTTCCCGCAGCAATATGGCGCCGAACAGCAGCGGACCCAGGACGAGCGCGTCGACGGCCGCGTGGCGCTGCAATGGCATCCGTCCGATGGCCTGATGGTCACGCTGGACAACAACTTCTCGCGCCAGACCATCTCGACGGACATTTACGGCTTCGGCGTGTGGTTCAGCCAGGAGTCGCTGCGCAACGTCAAGCAGGACGCCAACGGCACGGCGGTCAGCTTTACCCAGGCCGGTTCGCCGACCGACTTCACCGCGGCGATGAATAAGCAGATCCTTCAGACCAACCAGACGGGTCTGAACGTCAAGTGGGACGTCACCGACAAGCTGACCGTCGAGGCGGACGGGGCCTATGCCAAGAGCTGGCTGAACCCCGGCAACACCATCGGCAGCAGCAACGGCGACATCGGTTATGGCGGCGCGCTCGGCACTAATCTGGGCTTCAACATCACCGCCGACAGCAACAAGGCGTTCCCGTCGATCAGCAACTTCGGCCCCGCCGGTAACGGTGGCCGTTGGGCCGATCCGACGGCGATCGGGTCGCACGTCACCGTCCTGCAAACCCAGAAGAACACCGACGAGCTGAAGCAATTCCGTGGCGTCGTGACGTGGAAAGACGACAATATCACCCTCAAGGCGGGTGGTCAGTATACCGACGACACCTTCAACCTGCTGAACCGCAGCACCTTCACCAACAATTTCTGGCAGGCCTATGCCGGTTATGGCGCACCGTCGGGCCAGGGCTCGGGCGTATCGCCGCTGCCCTCGAGCCTGTATCAGGGATCGATCAGCCTCAACAACTTCATTCCGGGCTTTGGCGGCACGCTGCCGCCCTCGGTCCTGATCTACAGCCCGCAGGCCTATCAGAACTATCTGACCAGCCTGGGCAATCCGCAGGCGCAGAACGTCCCCGGCTTCAACTATAACGGTGGCGTGAACGGCTTCACCGGGCAGTTCACCGAAGCGGTCGATCCGGGCAGCATCCTGTCGGTCAACGAAAAGACCCTGTCGCTGTTCTTCAGCGGCAAGATGGAAGGTCAGATCGGCAGCATGCCGCTGCACGCCGCCTTTGGCGTGCGGACCGAGAACACGCGTCTCCGGTCGATCGGCCAGGGTCGTGCGCCCACGGCCATCACGCGCAGTGCCGCCGATCCGACGCTGCTGTCGATCGCCTTTACCGACGTCCAGCCGATTTCGAACCGCAGCAGCTACACCTATGTGCTGCCTTCGGTCGATCTGCGACTGGAAGTGACCGATAAGCTTCAGTTGCGTTTCGATGCGTCGCGCACGCTGACCCGTCCGGCCCTCAACCTGCTGAACCCGGTCGTCGGCATCGGCAATGGCCAGCGTGTAGGTGCCCTGTCGGGCAGCGGTGGCAATCCGAACCTGAAGCCCTATCTCGCCAGCAATTTCGACGTGGCGGCGGAATGGTATTACCAGCGCAACTCGTACATCGCGGTCGACCTGTTCCTGAAGAACGTCAGCAACTTCATCGTTGGCGGCGTAACCAACCAGACGGTGGGCGGCGTGATCGACCCGACGACGGGCAACCCTGCGGTCTTCGCCATTACGGCGCAGGTCAACGGCCCCGATGCGACGGTCCGTGGTGTCGAAATCGCGTGGCAGCAGGTGTTCGGCGACAGCGGCTTCGGCTTCCAAGCCAACGGCACCTTCGTCAACACCAACAAGCCCTATGACCCGAAGATCGTCGGGCAGAGCGGTTTTGCGGTGACCGGCCTTGCGAATTCGGCGAATTTCGTCGGCTTCTATGACAAGAACGGCTTCCAGTTCCGTACCGCGCTGAACTGGCGTGACGAATATCTGTCGGGCTTCGGTCAGAACCAGAATACCGGGTCGTACGGCGCCGAGCCGACCTTCGTGAACCAGAGCTTCCAGGTCGACCTGACCAGCAGCTACGACGTCACGAAGAACTTCTCGATCTTCGGTGAAGCGCTCAATATCAACAAGAACAAGCAGAGCACGCATGGCCGGTTCAAGAACCAGCTGCTCGACGTGTTCGACTATGGCCGTCGCTTCACGCTCGGCGCGCGCTATCGTTTCTGACGATGGCCGATGGCGGGGATGGCAGGCATCGGCTTGACATCCCCGCCGCTTCTTGGACCTACTGATCCATGGTTCAGCCCGTTCAGAACATCGTGATCGTCGGCGGTGGTACGGCCGGTTGGCTGACCGCGGGCGTCATTGCCGCGCGGCACCAGGGGCGGCGGCCGCACGGCTTTACCGTCACGCTGGTCGAGTCCCCTAACGTGCCGATCATCGGCGTGGGGGAGGGGACGTGGCCGACGCTGCGCACCACCCTCAAGCGCATGGGCGTGTCGGAGACGGCGTTTTTCCGCGAATGCGACGCCTCGTTCAAGCAGGGCGCGCGGTTCAACCGCTGGACCACGGGCGCGGCGGATGACGGCTATTACCATCCCCTGATGTTGCCGCAGAGCTTTGCGCAGGTGAACCTCGCGCCGCACTGGCTGACGTCGGAGGATAAGGAGGTCAGCTTCTGCGACGCGGTGACGCCGCAGGGCCGGATCTGCGACGCGGGGCTGGCCCCGAAGACGATCGCGACGCCGGAATATGAGGCGATCGCCAATTATGCCTATCACCTCGATGCGGGCAAATTCGCCGACTTCCTGCGCCGCCATTGCTGCGAGCAACTGGGCGTGCGGCATGTGCTGGCCAATGTCGAGGAGGTGCTGCTGACCGAAAACGGCGACATTCGCAGCGTTCGGACGGCCCAGGCGGGCGAGGTGGCGGGCGACCTGTTCGTGGACTGCACCGGCTTTCGCTCGCTGTTGCTGGGCGAGGCGATGGAAGTGCCGTTCCAGCCGCTGAACGACGTGCTGTTCTGCGACACCGCGCTCGCCATACAGGTGCCCTGTGACGATCCCGAGGCACCGATCGCCTCGCACACCATCTCGACGGCGCAGTCTTCGGGCTGGATCTGGGATATCGGCCTGCCGACCCGGCGCGGCGTGGGCCATGTCTTTTCCAGCAGCCATATCGACCGCGACGACGCCGAGCGTGAGTTGCGCGCCTATCTGGGCGAGGCGGGGCGTGACCTGCCCGTGCGCGAGTTGAAGATCCGGGCGGGGCATCGCACCCGTTTCTGGGAACGCAATTGCGTTGGCGTCGGGCTGGCGGCAGGGTTCCTGGAACCGCTGGAGGCGTCGGCCATCGTGCTGATCGAGCTGTCCGCCAAGCTGATCGCCGAGCAGATGCCCGCCTGTCGCGAGGTGATGGATACCGTCGCCAAACGGTTCAACGAGACGACCTTGTACCGCTGGGGCCGGATCGTCGATTTCCTCAAGCTGCATTATTCGCTGACGAAGCGGACCGACAGCGACTTCTGGCGGGACAATTGCCGCCCCGAGACGATGCCGGATCGGTTGCAGGAATTGATGGAGCTCTGGCGCTATCAAGCGCCGTGGATGCATGACGAATTCGACCGGGTGGAAGAGGTGTTTCCCTCGGCCAGCTATCAATATGTCCTGTATGGCATGGGCCAGCGCACCGACATCGCACCGGGCAGCCTGATCGCCGAGTCGGTCGCCGCCGAACGGGCGCGGCGAGAGAATGACGTGCAGACCGGGCGATTGCTGGCGGGCCTGCCGAAGCACCGCGACTTGATCCGCAAGATCGTGGAGCGGGGCTTGCCGACGATCTGAGAGGTTAGAGTTGAAAGCGATCAGCATTGCACGGTTTTAGCCCCTCCCCTTCAGGGGAGGGGTTGGGGGGGGGCCTCGCCATGGGCGTTTCGCTTGCGGAAGCGCCCCACCCCCGGCCCCTCCCCTGAAGGGGAGAGGTGAGCAGAGTTGATCGTTTTCGACTCTAGGCGTGGCCTTCGACTTCGCTCAGGCTGAACGGATGGTGGGATGTATGGCCTTCCCCTCGCTCCGTTCAGCCTGAGCAAAGTCGAAGGCCAAGGCATTACCGCCCCGACAGGGTGAAGCTGTCCACGTCCATCCACCCGCCTTTCGGACCTGGATTGTAGCAGAACAGCGCATATTGCTGTCCCTGGAACGTCCCCGTCCGCCAGTCGAACGCGAGTGGGAAGTCCGCGCCCAGAGCCTGCCAGTCCCGCCCGTTGACGCTATAGGCGACACTCGCGCGGTCGGTCTTGAAGTCCATGTCCGTGCGCAGGAACAGCTGGCTTGCCGTCACGGGCCGGGCATCAACGCGAAGATCGGTCTTCTGCGTCGTGCCCTTTTCGGCCGCGACATCCTCGATCACCCGCATGGTCAGGGTCAGCCGCCCATCGCCACCCCGGCCGATAGCGATATGGCCGCTATATTTGCCGAAGGTGCCGAAGCCGCACTGGTCGCCGCTGCGGATATGCGTCGTGTCGATCGCCACCGTCCCCCGGCTGAACGGCCCTTGCCCCTTTTGCAGCAGGGTGTTGTGCGCGCTCCACAAGGCGGGGGCCTGCCCCGCACGCAGCCGCATCCAGCCCGGCCGCTCGGTCAGCGACCAGTCGCTGGCGACGGGATTGTGGTTCCACTGCCATTGCAGGCCCAGCGTCCGCGCGGAGAAGTCGTCCGAGGCGGGCAGGGTGCTGACCTTCTGGCCCTGGATCGGCTTGGTCGCGGTGGCAGGGACGCGGCCCGGCGCGTCCGGCGTGCCCCAGACCGGCCAGCCGTCCTTCCAGAAGACGGGGCTGATATTGGTCATCCGGCCGACCGCGCCCGCATCGACCATGACGAAGCCATAATCGGTGCCGTCGGGCAGGTCGACGATCGCGCCCTGATGGCCGCCGGTCTTGTCGTCGATCTGGTCGCGCGTCTCCCATGGCCCGAACAGGCTTTTGGCGCGTGAGACGATCATGCCCAGCCGCCGGGGAATGGCGTTGAACATGTAGTAATAGTCGCCGCGCTTGACGAGCTTCGAACCCTCCGCGCCCTTGTTGTAATAGACGACGCGCTTGTCGGTCACGGTGCGCAGGTCATGGTCCAGGCTAAGAAGTGTGTTGGTGCCGTCCGAGCCGACCGAAGTCATGATATAGGCGCTGCCATCGGTGTCGAAGAACAGGCCCGGATCGAAGGCGGCTTCGCCTATCCGGTTCATTTCCCAGGGACCGCGAATATCCTTCGAGCGATAGATACGCGTCTTCTCGCCCACCGGCGTCACCGCGATGTAGAAGACGCCGTTTCGGTAGCGCAGACTGGGCGCGAAAATACCCTTCCGATATGCGCCGCCGTCCTTCAGATCATATTGCGGCATCCCCTCCAGCCGGTCGATGACATGGCCGACGAAGCGCCAGTTCACCAGATCGCGTGAGGTCATGATGGTCAGGCCGGGCACGTTCGCGAAGGTCGTGGTGATGAAGTAGAAATCCTGTCCGACCCGGATTATGTCGGGATCGGGATAATCGGCATAGAGCGGCGGATTGGCATAGGTGCCGTTGCCGCGATCCGACTGCCAGACCTGCGCTCCGGCTAGAGCGGGCAGTGTGGCGAGCAGCGCCAGAGGAAACCACCTCATTTCGGATTGTACACATAAGGGCCGACCACCGTGCCGACGAACCCGCCCGCGCGCGCGGTGCTGAGGAAGCGGGTGTCGAGATCGTTTTTCAGCGTCGCGCGCTGGCCGCCGCTCTCATAGTCGAAAGCCATCGTCCCGCCCTTGGCATGGAGGGTCAGCGTCACCGGCCCCTTGGGGGCGAAGGGCACGGAGGCGATGAGCGTCTCCGGCGCCGTCTCGTCGCGCGTGTTCTTCCCCTCCCGCTTGTAGAGCGCGATGCGGGGCTGGCCGTCGATGCGGGTCAGGCCGAAGAACAGATAGGCATAGTCGTTCTGCATCGCGACCAGCCCGGCCCGCGCGCCGTCCTTGCTGGGCATGAAGCGCAGCGTGGTCGAGACATCGGCGATGGCATGTTGCTGTCGCCGCCCGACAAAGCCCGGCACGCCCTGCCGGTCACCCAGCGCATCGCCGCCCTTCATCGTCAGCGCGCCGTTCGCGACCGAATAGAAGGGCGCCTTGGGCGTCCGCACACCGATCCATTGCATCGCCAGCCGGTTGCCGTCGAACTCATCGGTGTAGCCGAAATCGCCGCTGGTCGGCAGCTTGGGCGCGGGCGATGAGGGCAGGTTCGGGACCTTGTGGGTCCAGGGCACCGTCTTGCCGTGTTCGAGAATGATCGGCCAGCCATCCTTCCACGTCACCGGCAGCAGGAAGGTCTCGCGCCCGATATTATAATAGTCGTCGGCATAGGGCCGCGTCGCCAGGAAGGTCGCCCACCAGTCGCCATTCTGCGTCTGGACCAGCTCGGCATGGCCCGCCGCGCTGATCGGATGCGGGCGCTTGGGATCGAGATCGCGCTGGGTCAGGATCGGGTTATTCGCAAAGGGCACATAGGGGCCGCGAAGCGCTTTCGAGCGCAGTACGACCTGCGAGTGATTGACGCTGGTGCCCCCTTCGGCGGCGGTAAGATAATACCAGCCGTCCTTTTTGAAGATATGCGGCCCCTCGATCCAGACGGGCTTTTTGGAAAGGTCGACGCCGCCATTGACCAGCTGCGTGCTCTCGCCGACCATCTTGCCCGCCCGCCAGTCATATTCCTGGATCCAGATGGCGCGGTGGCCATCATAGCGCGGTGTCTCATTGGGCGCGCGGTTGTTGACGATATAGGCGCGGTCGCCCTCCCAATAAATGGAAGGGTCGATCCCCTCGAACGGCAGCCAGATCGGGTCGGACCAGGGACCGGCGGGGTTCTTGGCGGTGATGACGAAATTGCCCCGGCACTGGACGCAGGTGTTGACGATGTAGAAGGTGCCGTCGTGATAGCTGATGTCGGGCGCGAACACCGCTTCCGATACCGACCGCCCGGCAAAATCCAGCTGCCCCGGCCGGTCGATCGCATTGCCGATCTGGGTCCAGTGGACGAGGTCGGTCGAGTGGAAGATCGGCAGGCCGGGGAAATGCGCGAAGGACGAGTTGACGAGATAATAGTCCTTGCCGACCCGCGTCACCGACGGGTCGGGGTAATAGCCCGCTATGATCGGGTTCATATACTCGCCCGCCTGGGGCTTCGCCTGCTCGATCGAGCGGCCCTGATAGGTGAAGCGGTCGAAGGTCGCGGTCTGGGCGGACGCCGTGCCCGTCATGGCCAGCGACAGGGCCAGGGCGGCGAAGGGCAGGCGGATCATGCGATGGACTTTCGGACGGGGGCGGCGCTGAGCGCGGCGGCGATGGCGGCGCGAAGCGGCTTGGGTTTCAGCGCATCGTCATAGGGCAGGGGACGCTGCGGCAGGCCGTCGGCGCGCGGAGCGAAGCCGTTCAGCCAGCTATGCTTGTCCCATAGGCCCCAGCACAGCAACTGGTCGAGCTGCGGATAGGACAGCATCATGTCGAGATAGCTCTTGGCGACCGCCGCCACCTGCGCGTCGCGCTGCGCGATATCCTTCGGCATCTCACGGTCGTTGATGTCGAATTCGGTGATGAGCAGGCGATAGCCCATCGCCGTGACGCTATCGAGGAAACGCTTCCACTCGGCACGCTGGACTTTCGAGTGGCTGCCGTCATTGCCCAGATGGCTCTGGATGCCGAGCGCGTCGACGGGGACGTTCTCCTTGCGGAACCGCTCCAGCAGGCGGAGCACGCCCGCGCGATGCGCCTCGTTGCGGACCTCCCACGACATATAATCATTATAGACGCGCTGGGCATGAGGCGCATGTTCGCGCGCGGCTTCATAGGCGATCTTGAACACGTCGAAGCCCAGCGCCTTGTCGAACACCGTGCCCCGGACCTCGCCCGTCTTGGGATCGATCGTCTCGTTGACCACGTCCCAGCTATAGATCTGGTCGCCGAAATGCCCCGCGACGGCGGCGATATAGCGGCGCAGCCATTTTTCCGCGCCGGTCTTCGTCACCGTCTCGGCCAGCGCGGGCGAGATATATTTCTCGTAATTCCAGAGGAGCGTGTGACCGCGCAGCTTCATGCGGTTGTCACGGGCGAACCCGGCGATGCGGTCGGCGGGGCCGAAGTTCAGCCGTTCCGGGTCATTGCCCAGCACATAGACCTTCATCTCGTTTTCGGGGACCAACACCCCGCATTCGCGCGCGACGATCGCGCCGTAGCCCGGATCGTTGATCGGCGACCCTCGGCCCGCATTGATCGCCGTGCCGAACAGGATGCCCTTCTGCGCCGCCAGATCGCGCAGTGACGGCGCACCTTGCGCCCATAGCGAGATGGGTAGCGCTCCCATCGCTAGGCCGCCTGCGATCCCGGCCAGTTGCTGACGACGCGTCAGCGATGGCCCCTGCCAATTGGGTTTCATCACCCTCTCCCTTATCCTTTGCCGGAACTTTTGCATGGCCTGCGTCAAACGGCAAGGCCATGTAAGTCGGGGCGAATGTTGGTCAGCCGGTCAGGCGCGCATCGGCCCATATGACGGGCAGCGCTGCGTCGGGAGCGCTATCGGCGCGCGTGACCAGCTCGATCAGTTTGCGGCCGCGCACGTCCGCCTCGACGGCCACCGGCGCTTCGTTGAGCGCGACCGGGCGCGAGCGGGTGAGGAGTTTGCCGTCGCCATAAACCTCGAACACCACCCGCCGTCCGCGCGCGGTGGCGGAGTCGTCGATGCCGACCATGGCGTCGAAGCGCGCCTGGCCGCGATTGCGCACCTCCAGCCGCGAATTGGCGAGCACGCCGATCCCGGTGTCATAGACCTTTCCGCTCAGCCGCAACGGTCGCCCGAACGGGGTGCGATCGGCTTGCGCGCCACCCCATCCGGCATATTGCGGGAAGTCGCCCGGCCCCTTGCTGCCGCCCCAGGGGCTGAGTTCGTGATGAATGGTCGGATCACCCTCCGGCGTGGCGATGCCGTCCTCGGCGGGGTTCACGTCGCTGGGCGCCTCCGACAGATAATGGCCGTCCGCCAGACGGTGCGTGCCGGTCACACGGTAGATCAGGGTCTGATGCGGGGCGAGGGTCAGCTTGGTTTCGCCCGAAAACCGGCTCTTCGCGCCGGTCCACAGGTCGGTCATGGCGACATCGCCGCGCAGCTTCAGGTGATCGGCGGTGAGGACCGGCTGCACCGGGGCGGCGGTGCGGTTGAGGATCGCCACCGCCTTGTCGCCATTGGCCAGGCTCTTCACGAAGATCTGCACGTCGTCGGACAGATAGGCGGGCACGGCCTGGTTCGCGCCCGCATCCTGATTGAGCGCGATGATTGCCCGGTTGCCAAGCAACGCGATCTGTTCGGCATTGGCCTTGCGCAGGTCGAAGCCGATCAGCAGCGGCGCGTTCATCATCGCCCACATCGCGAAATGCGACCGCGCCTCGGTCATGTGGTTGGCGTCGAACTCGCCCGAGCCGATGAACAGCATGTCCGGGTCGTTCCAGGTGTGCGGATGGGCATAGAGCGCACGGCTGGCACTGGTATCGAGGTTGGTCAGCATCCGCGACCAGTGCGCGGTGATGTCGTCGCTGGTCCGTGAGACGTTGCCGATCTGCTTGCCCCAGCTGCGCACGTCCGCCGATCCCCACAGGCAGAGCGAGAAGAGATAGTCGCCGTCCGGGTTCTCCCGCTTCAAGGCGCTGGCGACATGATCGTAGAGCGCGCGCACCGCGGGGATGTTGGTGCGCGCGAGGGAGTTCATGTCGATCAGCGGCGTCAACTCGCGATAATCGCCCTTGCGGACATGCTCGCTATCCTTGCCCAGCCCGCGAATGCCGCAGCCGTCGACCTTGATATAGTCGAAGCCCCATTCGCGGAAATAGAGCGCGATATCCTGGTCGATATGGCCGTACAGCCCGACCTCGCGCTCGGCGATGGTGCCCTCGGGCTGGTTGGCGAAGTTCGGGGTATAGACCTGGCCGCAACTGTTACGCCCGATATCGGAATAGATGCCCGCCTTGAACCCCATTGCGTGAAGCCGGTCGGTTAGCGGGCGAAAGCTGGTCTGCTGGTTCGGGCCAGTAGCGGCCGAGGGAAATTTATCGGCGCGGATGACCATGCGGCCATCCGGCTGGCGACGGCGCAGCCACCAGCCGTCATCGATGTTAATATAGCGATAGCCCGCCTCGCGAAGGCCCTTGTCTACGATCAGCCTGGCCGAGGCCATGACCTTTTCCTCGTCGAGGTCGCTGTTGAACGCGTTCCAGCTGTTCCAGCCCATCGGCGGCAGCGCGGCCTGTCCGCCCTGATTGGCGCTCCATCGGCCGGTCGGGGCCAGCGGGTCGGTCTTGCCCGCCGCCAAGGCTGGTCCGCAGGTCATCCAGGCGATGGTGATAGCGCTCGCGAAAGCCCTGGCGATGATGGGCCGCATAATGATCCTCCCCGTAATGGTCTTTGGGTGATCTTGTCGGACTAAAAAGGGACTGTCCACCGCCCGACGACGGAAAAGCCGTATGAAAATCGAATGCTGGACGATGACGGCTTTCGTGATACCGTTATCAAAAATCGGGTTTCAGGGGAGTGATTTGGCATGAAGGCATGGCCTGCGGCAATCCTGTCGGCTCTGGCGCTATCGACCTCCGACATGGTGCTGGCGCAGCAGCAGGCGGCGGCCGGTCCCGAACAGGCCGAGGCGCTGGCGGCGCGGCTGGTCGGCCGGATGACGACCGACGAAAAGCTCGGCCAGTTGCTCAACACCGCACCCGCCATTCCCCGGCTGGAGGTGCCTGCCTATAACTGGTGGACGGAGTCGCTGCACGGTGCGCTAGGTCCGGTGCCGACGACCAATTTCCCCGAGCCGGTCGGGTTGGCGGCAACCTTCGACGATGCACTGGTCGGCCGCACGGCGCAGGCGATCAGCGCGGAAGTGCGCGGCCTTCACGCGCTGGCACGAACGACGGGGCGGATGGGGCGGATCGGCACCGGACTGGACACCTGGTCGCCCAACATCAACATTTTTCGTGATCCCCGCTGGGGGCGGGGGCAGGAGACGTACGGCGAAGACCCGTATCTGACCGCGAGGATGGGCGTCGCCTTCGTGCGCGGGCTGCAGGGCGACGATCCGGCACGGATCGACGTCGTCGCCACGCCCAAACATTATGCGGTGCATAGCGGCCCGGAATCGACCCGGCATGAGGCCAATGTCTATGTTTCGCAGCATGATCTGGCCGACACCTATCTCCCTGCCTTTCGTGCCGCGATCGTCGAGGGCGGGGCGGGTTCGATCATGTGCGCCTATAACCGGATCGACGGCCAGCCCGCCTGCGCCAGCGACCTGTTGCTGAAGGATACTCTGCGCGGACGCTGGGGCTTTCGCGGCTATGTCGTGTCCGACTGCGACGCGGTGAAGGACATCGCCGCCAACCATCACTATGCCCCCGATGCGGCGAGCGCGGTGGCGGCGGCGATGCGGGCGGGCGTCGACAATGAGTGCAACAATGCGACGCTGACCGACACGGACGGGCTGACCAATCCGTATCGCGAGGCGCTGTCGCGCGGGCTGATCTCGGTCGCCGACATCGACCGCTCGCTGACCCGGTTGTTCGCCGCACGCTATCGCACTGGCGACCTGCCGGGGCTGCGCCCGCTGTCGACCCAGACCAGTTCGCCCCGCGACATCGACACGCCGGCCCACCGCGCGCTGGCGTTGGAGGTAGCGGAGAAGAGCCTCGTCCTCCTCAAGAACAAGGGCATCCTGCCGCTCAAGGCCCATGCGAGGATCGCGGTGATCGGCCCGCTGGGCGATGCGACGCGGGTGTTGCGCGGAAACTATTCGTCCTCGCTGTCGGGGCCGCGGATTTCGGTGGTCGAGGGGCTTCGTCAGGCCATGCCGGGCGCGCAGGTGCGCTATGTGCCCTTTGGCGAAACCTATACGGACGGCGATCCGATCCCGACGACCGCGCTCCAGACCGAAAGCGGCGAGCCGGGCCTGACGGCGCGCTATTACAACGTCGTCGGTCGCATACCCGACCGCTTCGCCCCCGGCGCGCTGAACGACTGGCTGAAGACCGCCAAATTCGAGGATCGTCCCGTCGTCACCCGCGTCGAGGCCAACGCCGCCTCGCGCAGCCTGGACCTGTCCTTGGTCCGCGACGTGCACCGCGCGGTGTGGACGGGCTACGTCGTCCCGCCGGAGACGGGGCGCTACCGGCTGGGCATCGCAGGCTTCAACGGCGCGATGCGTTTCGACGGGCAGCCCTTTGTCGATCTGACCAAGGCATCGTGGAACAGCCTGCCGACGATGAAGACCGTCACGCTGGAAAAGGGGCGGCGCTACCCGATCACCGTCACGACCGAGGCGCGCATCCTGACAGGCATCAATCTGGTGTGGAAGCGGGTTTCGGACGATCCCGTAGCCGAACTGCGCGCGGCGGCCAAGGCGAGCGACGCGCTGGTTGCGGTCGTCGGCCTAACCTCCGATCTGGAAGCAGAGGAAGCGCCAATCGCGGTCCCCGGCTTCAAGGGCGGCGACAAGACGACGCTCGACCTGCCCGCCGACCAGCAGGCGCTGCTCGAACAGGCCAAAGCGACCGGCCGCCCGCTGATCGTCGTGCTGATGAACGGCAGCCCGGTGAACCTCGCCTGGGCCAAGGCGAATGCGGACGCCATCGTCGAGGCTTGGTATCCGGGGCAAGCGGGCGGACTGGCGGTCGGCCATGTCCTGTCGGGCAAGACCAACCCGGCGGGTCGCCTGCCGCTGACCTTCTACCGCTCGGTCGAGGATCTGCCGCCGTTCGGCGACTATGCGATGAAGGGGAGGACCTATCGCTACTTCACGGGCACTCCGGTTTACCCGTTCGGCTATGGCCTGAGCTACACCAGCTTCGCCTATGCGCCGCTGTCGGTGAAGCCCGGTGCGGACGGCAGCATGACCGTCACGACCGAGGTGCGCAACACCGGCCGCCGCGAAGGGGACGAGGTGGCACAGCTCTATCTCAACTTCCCCAGGGTCGAGGGCGCACCGCGTGTCGCCCTGCGCGGGTTTCAGCGGGTGCATCTGGCCCCCGGCGAACGCCGGAGCCTGACCTTCACGCTCAGCCCGCGTGACTTGAGCGCGGTGGACGCCGATGGCCAGCGGCTGGTGATGAAGGGCGACTATCACGCTTCGGTCGGCTCGGGCCAGCCGGACACGGGCGTCCCGGTGCGCAGCACGCCGTTTCGGATCGATACGGCTACCCCCATCGCGGATTGATCCTCCCCGGCACGGGGAGGGGGAGCATGCGTAGCATGGTGGAGGGGGCTTGCCATAAAGGACGTATCCTGCGGCCCGCCCCCTCCGTCAGGGCTTCGCCCTGCCACCTCCCCTTGCAGGGGAGGAATCAAATCACTTCGTCGCCAGCGCCCGCCCGAAGAAAGGCAGGACCTGCTCCTGAAAGCGCACCCCGATCCGGTTCACATGGTCGCCCTCGTAAATCTCGAACTTGTGGGCGATGCCATAGCTGTCGAGCGCCTCGTGCAGCTTCTGCGCATCGGCCTTCAGCCCGTCCTGCGATCCGACATCCAGCCCGATCGCGCGATAGCTGCGCAGGGGCGTGACATATTGGTCGACGAAGGCCAGCGGGGTGTTGGCCAGCCACTTGGCGACGATATCGTCTCGCACCTTGCCGTCCTTGACCGGCAGGTCGAGATAGAGCGGCGGGTTCTTCGGATTGGGCGACCAGGCGGCCGACGCGGCGAGCATCGCGCGCTGACCCCAGTTCAGCTTGGCGGACTCAGCGGGCGAGGCGAGGCTGGTCAGCAGCTTTTCATCAGTGCCCTCGGGCCGCGCCATCGCGCGCGGCGACAGGCAGCAGGGGCTCATCATATAGATCGCCCCGTACATATCGGCATGCTTCATGCCGATGCGCGCGGTGCCATAGCCGCCCATCGAATGACCGGCGAGGCCGCGGGCTTCGCGGCGCGGAATGGTGCGATAGCGTGCATCGATCGCGGCGATCAGGTCGTGGCTGATGAACCGCTCGAAATCACCGACCGTCTGCGAGGAGGAATACATCGACCCGTTGTGCATCGTCTTGCTGTCGGGAAAGACCAGGATCATCGGCGGAACACCGCGCGCGAACGCCCCCTCGACCGAGGCGGGGACATGGATTTCCTTGGTCCACTGGTCCGCGCCGATCGAATAGCCGTGCAGCGCATAGACGACCGGATAGCGACGCGTGCGGTTCCTGGCATAGTCGGGTGGCAGGACGACGATGACGTCGCGGTCGTCGCTGTTGCCCTCCAGATTGCCCTCGATCGCGGCGGAATGGACCTTGATCCGTTCGACCGTGACCGGCTTGGCGCCGGGCACGACGGTCGGAGACTGGGTAGCCATCTGGGCAGGCGCGGCCGCAATGGGCAGCAGCGCGACCCCGGCGGCGAGCAGCCATTTGGCAGGCGAAAAGCGAAGGGCCATGCGGGTCATCCTCTGTCCTGAAAACGCGCCGACATGGGGTGTCGGTCTTGTAGGGGGCGACCCGCGAGGGAAGGGGCGGGGTCGGATATCGTTACCAACAATGCGGGGTTTATATTGTCAAGCGGCCGTATCGGCGCTGGATTCCCTTGGCCTTCGACTTCGCTCAGGCTGAACGAGGTTTGGTGGCTTGGGCATAATCCTTCGCTCCGTTCAGCCTGAGCGAAGTCGAAGGCCACGCTCCCACCTGTCCCATCGCAAAACGCCCAACCGGCCTTGCATCCCTCATCCTGATAGCGCTATCGTGCCTGCAAAGCTCCGAAGACGGGGCGCTTGGAGAGGAAAAGCGATGAAGCGCTTGATGATGGCCAGCCTTGTGCTGGGTCTCGGCACCGCGGCCTGCGGGACGCAGCATACGGCCGACAATACCGTGGCGGAAAACACGACGACGGCGTCGAACGATGCCAACCCGACCTCGCCCGATGGTCGCCATTATCTCTCGCAGCCGCTGGTGCGCGAGATCTTCACCGCCGATCCGTCCGCGCATGTCTGGAGCGACGGCAAGCTCTATATCTACCCCAGCCATGACGTGCCGACCGACACGCCGAACGACGATCTGGGCAATCAGTACGCGATGCGCGACTATCGTGTGCTGCGCATGGACGAGCCGGGCGGCAAGGTCATGGTCGGCCCCGTCGCGCTCGATGTGAAGGACGTGCCCTGGGCCTCGCAGCAGATGTGGGCGCCCGATGCCGCCTATAAGGACGGCACCTATTATCTCTATTTCCCCGCGCGCGATAAGACCAAGGACAAGAACGGCCTGGGCGCGTTCCGCATCGGCGTCGCCACCTCGAAGAACCCGATGGGTCCGTTCAAGGCCGAGCCGGAGGCCATCCCCGGCAGCTTCTCGATGGACCCGGCCGTCTATCAGGACACGGACGGCACCGCGTACATGTATTTCGGCGGCATCTGGGGCGGCCAGCTTCAGCGCTGGAAGGACGGCAAATATGATCCGAACGGCAGCGATACCGACCTGAAGCAGGACGACCAGCCCGCCATCTCGGGCAAGATCGCCAAGATGAACCCGGACATGAAGACCTTCGCCGAAACCCCGCGCGACGTCGTGATCCTCGACGAACAGGGCAAGCCGGTGCTGGGTGGCGACCATGACAAGCGCTTCTTCGAGGCGTCCTGGGTCTTCAAGCGCGACGGCAAATATTATTACACCTATTCGACCGGCGACACGCATTTCCTGAACTATGCGATCGGCACCAGCCCTTATGGCCCGTTCACCTATAAGGGGCATATCCTGAAGCCGGTGCAGGGCTGGACCACCCATCACTCGATCGTGGAGTGGAAGGGCAAGTGGTGGCTTTTCTACGCCGATACTCAGTTGTCGGACAAGAACCACCTGCGTAACGTCAAGATGACCGAGTTGAAGTTCAACCCGGACGGGACGATCCCGACCATCGACCCGTTCGTGAAGTAAGGACGACGATGTTCCTAGGGATCGATATCGGCACGTCGGGCGTGAAAGCCGTCGTGCTGGACGAACATGGCGCGGTGGTAGGGCAGGGGACGGCGGCGCTGACCGTGCAGCGTCCCCAGCCGCTCTGGTCCGAACAGGACCCGGAGGCCTGGTGGCAGGCGACGACCGCCGCCGTCCGCGCGATCGACCCGGCGGTGCGCCGGGCGGTGCGCGGCATCGGGCTTGCCGGGCAGATGCACGGCGCCACCTTGCTGGGCGCGGACGATCAGGTGCTGCGGCCCGGCATCTTGTGGAATGACGGGCGCAGCGAGGCCGAATGCGCGGAATTGGAGGCCAAGGCCCCCGATCTGCACCGCGTCGCGGGCAATCTGGCGATGCCGGGCTTCACCGCGCCCAAGCTGCTCTGGGTCGCGCATCACGAGCCGGAAATCTTCGCGAAGATCCGCACCGTGCTGCTGCCCAAGGATTATGTTCGGCTGCGCATGACGGGTGAAAAGGCGTCGGATGTGTCGGATGCGGCGGGCACGCTCTGGCTGGACGTCGAACGCCGCGAATGGAGCGACGACATCCTCGCCGCCGCCGGCCTGACCCGCGAACAGATGCCGCAGGCGGTCGAAGGCACGGCGCAGACCGGCAAGCTGCGCGCCGAGGTGGCGGAAGCCTGGGGCATCGACCAAGTGCCGGTCGCGGGCGGCGGTGGCGACAATGCCGCCGGGGCTGCGGGCGTGGGCGTGGTCAAGGACGGCGACGCCTTGCTGTCGCTGGGCACCTCGGGCGTGATCTTCGCCGCGACCAAGGAATTCCGCCCCAATCCGGCGGGCGCGGTCCATGCCTTCTGCCACTGTCTGCCGGGCGTCTGGCATCAGATGTCGGTACACCTGTCGGCGGCGGCCTGCATCGACTGGGTCGCGCGGCTGACCGGCACGCCGGGTGCCGCCGAGCTGTTCGCGCGCGCCGAAAGCGTCGGTCCGGCGAGCGGTCCCGAAATCTTCCTGCCCTATCTGTCGGGCGAGCGGACGCCGCATAACGATGCCGAGGTCCGCGGCGCCTTCCTGGGCCTCGACCACGACACCACGCCGGAGCGGCTGGCGCAGGCGGTGCTGGAAGGCGTGGCCTTTGCGCTGGCCGACGGCCTGTCGGTGCTGCGCGATGCCGGGACCGAGCTGTCGCGGCTGTCGGTCATCGGCGGCGGGGCGCGTTCGTCCTATTGGGGACAGACGCTGGCCGCCGCGCTGAACGTCGAACTGGTCTATCTGAAGGGCGGCGAGGTCGGTCCCGCGCTGGGGGCGGCGCGTCTGGCCCAGCTGGCGGTCGATGGCGGCTCGCCCGAAGAGGTCTGCGCGCCGCCGCCCGTCAGCCACAGCATCGCCCCCGACGCCGCGCTCGCCGAGCGTTTCGCCCCGAAGATCGCGCGCTTCCGCGACAGCTATTCCCGTATCACTCCGAGGAACCGTTAAATGGCTACCGACTTTTTCGCCGACATCCCGACGATCCGTTACGAGGGTCCGGACAGCGACAACGAACTCGCCTACCGCTTTTATAACAAGAACCGCGTCGTGCTGGGCAAGACGATGGAGGAGCATCTCCGCTTCGCCGCGTGCTTCTGGCACACCTTCTGCTGGCCGGGTTCGGACGTGTTCGGCGGCGGCACCTTCAACCGCCCGTGGCATGCGGGCGCGAACGACAGCGCGGCCGCGGCGCAGAAGCGTGAGGTGGCGTTCGACTTCTTCTCCAAGCTCGACGTGCCCTATTATTGCTTCCACGACGTCGACGTGATGGCCGATGCGCAGGGCGTGGCCGAGCATCGCCGTTACTTCGCCGAAGCGGTCGATCACCTCGAAAAGCTGCAGGCCTCGTCGGGCCGCAAGCTGCTCTGGGGCACCGCCAACCTGTTCAGCCATCCGCGCTTCGCCGCCGGTGGCGCAACCAACCCGGACCCCGAAGTCTATGCCTTCGGCGCGATGCAGGTCCGCGATGCTCTCGAAGCGACGCATCGTCTGGGCGGTGCGAACTATGTGCTGTGGGGCGGTCGCGAGGGTTACGAGACGCTGCTCAACACCAATATGAAGCGCGAGCTGGACAATCTGGGCCGCTTCCTGTCGCTGGTCGTCGAGCACAAGCACAAGATCGGCTTCACCGGCACCATCCTGATCGAGCCGAAGCCGCACGAGCCGACCAAGCACCAGTATGACTTTGACACGGCGACCGTGTACGGCTTCCTCAAGGCTTATGGCCTCGAGAATGAAGTGAAGGTCAATATCGAGGCGAACCACGCCACGCTGGCGGGCCACACCTTCGAACATGAGATCGCCACGGCGGGTGCGCTGGGTATCTTCGGGTCGATCGACGCCAATCGCGGCGATCACCAGAATGGCTGGGATACCGATCAATTCCCCAACTCGGTCGAGGAACTGACGCTGGCCGTGCTGGAGATTATCCGGGCGGGTGGCTTCACCACCGGCGGCTTCAATTTCGACGCCAAGGTGCGTCGCCAGTCGATGGATGCGGTCGACCTGTTCCACGGCCATGTCGGAGGTATCGACGTCGTCGCCAAGGGCCTGCTCAACGCCGCTGCGCTGATCGAGGACGGTCGCCTGGATGCGATCAAGTCCGAGCGTTATGCCGGTTGGGACGCCGAGTTCGGCCAGCAGATCGGCGGCCTCGACCTCGCCGGGATCGCAGACCTCGCAGAACAGAAGGCGATCGATCCGAAGCCGCGTTCGGGCCGTCAGGAGCGGATCGAAAACCTCGTCAACCGCATCGTTCATTCGGGCAAGTAAGAGGGGGCGGGTATTCGGACCCGCTTCACCTGCGAAAAAGGGGCGCATCCGGCGGTTCGGATACGCCCCTTTTTGTTTGGCCGGATGGCGTGGCCTTCGACTTCGCTCAGGCTGAACGGAGGTTTAGAGTCGAAAACGATCAACTCTGCTCACCCCTCCCCTTCAGGGGAGGGGCCGGGGGTGGGGGGCTTCCGCAAGCGAAACGCCCATGGCGATGCCCCACCCCAACCCCTCCCCTGAAGGGGAGGGGCTAAAACCGTGCAATGCTGATCGCTTT
>NZ_MQUI01000020.1:0-64904 GCF_001970915.1 Sphingomonas sp. Sph1(2015) | reverse complement strand
TGTAACGAGACATACGAACCGGCTTAAAGCTTGTTAACGATCCCCGAGCACCTTGAATGCCCAGGACAACCGCCAAGCCGCCGCCCGCATGTCCCTTCATCTAACCTACAATGTCAAAGAGCCGACAACAAATACCGGCAACACCCCTTCACCCCGTTCCCAGGGCCTCAAGTGCGCCGATCTGTCGTAGCTGCACCGGTCAGTCGTTGCGACCACCGCTGCGGTGAAACCCCTCTAGGCGGACGCACTTTGGCGGTCAACACAAAAAGTGCCATTTTTCTGCAAAATTTCAAAAATCCTTTAGTTTTGGCGGTTTAAGCCTTTCGTCATGGTCGCCCCCTCGCGGAACCTTTGGCAGCTTCGTGATTCCGGCCTAGGCATGACGTGTGTGTAGGGCTTTCCTAGTGACCGCGTACCAGGAACGAGTGATACGAGCATGACGTCGCCCCGCATCACCGTCGCCCTGAGCGTCTATAATAACGCCAGGTATCTGGCGCAGGCTCTGGACAGTATCCTTGCGCAGACCTTTGCCGATTTCGAGCTGGTGATCGTCGATGACGGCTCGACGGACGGCTCCGCCGCCATCATCGACCGCTATGCGGCGACCGACCCGCGTATCCGGGTGATCCGCCAGGCCAATCAGGGACTGGTGGCCAGCCTGAATCACATCATCGCGGTGGCGCGTGGCCCCTATATCGCACGGATGGACGGCGATGACGTCGCCCTGCCCGAGCGGTTCGCGCGGCAGGTCGGCTTTCTCGATGCGAACCCGGATCATGGCGTCATCGGTACACAGATCTGGACGATCGACACGCGGGGCCATCACCGCAGCGCACAGCCGGTCGACCACCCTTTGTCCGCCGACGTCATTGCCGCCGCCCTGCCGACCGCATCGCCACTTTGCCATCCCTCCGTGATGATGCGTCGTGACGTGCTGGAAGCCGCAGGCGGCTATCGCCCCGCCTATCGCCATTGCGAGGATTATGACCTGTGGCTTCGGCTGGCCGAGCGGACGCGGATCGCCAATCTGCCCGATCGGCTGCATCTCTATCGCTATTCGCCATCGCAGGTGTCGCACCGGCATGTCCTGGCCCAGCGTTATGGCGTGGCGGTTGCGCGACTGGCCCGGGCGGCGCGCGCCGAGGGACGCCGCGACCCTTCCGACGACTGGACTGTCCTGCCCCCGATCGAGACGCTCGATACCGTCTTCGGGCGGCCGGACGTGGCGCGCGATGTCCGCGCGGAAGTGGTGCGCGGGCTCTTATACGCGCCCGACGTGATGGCGGGAGAAGGACTGACCTGGATCGCCGCGCATCTCGATGACGTGCGCCGGGCGGGTGGTGAACCCGTATCCGGGCTTTGGCGGGCCGTGGCGCGGTTGGCGCGTCACCATCAGCGGCTGGGCGCGATCCGCCTCGCCGGTCTGCTGACCCGGCATCAGATCCGGCGATGAGCGGTTCTTCGGTTCGCGGCGCGGCGCTCTGGTCGATCGGGGCGCAATATATCGCCTTTGCGATTCAGTTCGTGGTCAGCGTCGTCATATCGCGCTTCTTCCTCAGCCCGTCCGAGATGGGGCTTTATTCGATCGCCCTCTCCGCCGCGATGCTGGTATCCGCGCTGCAGGATTTCGGCATCCGCCGGTTCGTCGCGGGCGAGCGCGACCTGACCGAAGAGCAGCTGCGCACCTGTTTTTCGGTGTCGCTGATCTTCGCGCTGGGTATCGGCCTGGTCATCTTCGCGCTCGCCTGGCCGGTGGCGCGATTCTACGACAATGTCCGCCTGACGCCTTTGCTCGTCATCATCGCCGGGTCCTATCTGATCGTGCCCTTCGGCATCGTGCCGGGGGCGATGCTCCAGCGGCGGATGGACTATTATTCCATCTTCCTGACCAGCGTCGGCGCGGCGGTGGTCAATGCCGTGTTTTCGCTGGCGCTGGCCTGGGCGGGCTATTCCGCCTTTGCGCTGGCCTGGGCCTCGGTCGCGCAACAGGCGGCGCGCGCGATCATCGGCCAATGGCGATCCGGCATCCGGCCGCCCTTCCCGCCCAGCCTGAAAGGGATCGGCCCGATCCTGCGCTTCGGGTCGAACAGCTCGCTTCTCTATATCAGCGACGCGATCAGTTCGCGCAGCCCGGAACTGGTCATCGGCCGTATCCTGACCCTGACCGCAGTCGGCCTGTACAGCCGCGCCTCCAGCCTGGGCGCGCAGTTGCAGATGCTGGTCAGCGGCGCGGTGGACGGCGTCTTCTATCCGGCCTTCGCCCGCCTGCGCGACGCGGGGGCCGACCTGGCCGCCCCCTATCAGCGGGTGGTCGCAGCCTATAGCGGCGTGACCTGGCCCGCCATGACCTTCCTCGCCACCGCCGCGACGCCGATCGTGCTGATGCTCTACGGCCCGCGCTGGGCGGGCGTGGCGCCACTGCTGAGCTGGATCGCGCTGGGGCAGTTGTTCTTCGCCGCCGTGCCGCTGCATTTCGAGCTGCCTATCCTGCTGGGGCATATCCGTCGGCTGATCGTCGCCAATGCGCTGGATACGATCGCGTCAATCGGGCTGCTGATCCTGGGCGCGACGGTCAGCCTGGAATGGGCGGCGATCTCGCGCATCGGGTACGGGATCGTGTGGTTCATGCTCTACGCCACGCTGATGAAGCCACTGACCGGCTTTGCATGGCGCGGGATGCTGACCGTCTATGCGCAGAGCCTGCTCGCCACGCTGGCGACGGTCGCGCCATTGCTCGCCGTCTATCGCTGGGTCGCGCGCCCCGAGGCGGTCGGGTTCACGCTGCTGAGCATGAGCGCGGCAGCGGGCGTGCTGGCCTGGCTGGCGGTCGTCTATGCGGTGCGCCACCCGGTTCGGCGCGAGATCGATGCGATCGTGGGCGGCGTCTGGGCCAGGCTGCCGGTCGGGCGGTTCCGCCGGGCGGGATAAGGCTGGCCCGGCTTGTCGAGCAGCCCCCCGTTGCGCATAGTCGGCCCATGTCCCCGCCCCCACCCGGACTCGACGATCCCGAACAGGCGGCCTTTGCCTGGGCGCGGTTCCGCATGCTGATGGCGTGGATGACGGTCGCGGCCGCCGTCGCGGTCGGTGGTTCGTTGATGGCGCTGGCCGAAGTCTATGGCCCGCTCAACGGGGTGACGATGCTGGGGGTGATCGGCGGGATCGGCGGCATGGTGATGCTGACCGGCGCACTGATGGGGCTGGTCTTCCTCAGCTCGGGCACCGGGCATGACGAGGATGTCGACCGGCGGCCATAAAAAACCGGCCCCCGCAGATGGTGCGGAGGCCGGTTCCTTATCGATCGAAAGCGTGGGGGGCGATCAGCCCGCCGCCGCCTCCGGCTCCACCGGAGCCGCCGCGCGGACGCGACGACGGCGGGGCTTTTCCTCGGGCGCGGCTTCCGCCTCGGGCGCAGCGCTCAGCGCCGGGGGCAGACGATCGGCGTCGAAGCCGGTCTGCTCGCCCATGTCCTGCACCTCGGCGGGACGCTCGCGACGCGGACGACCGCGACGGCGGGGCGCCTCCTCCTCGGCCTGCGGAGCCGAAGCGACCTCAGGGGCCATGGCGGGCGCGGTCACGACCGGCTGCGCATCCTCGGCCATGACGGGCGGTTCGGCGCGCATCGGGCGGCGATCCTCGCGCGGCTCACGGCGCGGGCGATCGTCGCGGTCGCGACGGGGACGCTCTTCGCGCTGCTGATTGTCGCGGGCATAGGTTTCGCGCTGTTGATTGTCGCGGGGCTGATTCTCGCGCGGCTGGCGCTCGCGACGCGGCTGTTCGGCCTCGCCCTGCTGCTCGCCGGGACGGATGGGATCGCCCTCGTCGCCATAATCCTCGGCGTCGTTGTCGAAACCGTCGTCATACTGGTCGTCGCGCGATTCCTCGCGCTGGCGGCGCTGATTCTGCTCCTCGAAGCGCGAGCGGGTTTCGCTCAGCACCCGGAAATAGTGATCGGCGAACTGCCAGTAATATTCGGTGTTGACCCGGTCGCCCTGGCGCTGCGCCTCGGTCGCCAGATTCTTGTACTTCTCGTACAGCTGGCTGGCGTTGCCGCGCGCGCGGTTGTCGATGCGATTGCCATTGTCGGAACGGCCGGGATTGCCGCCCGGACGCTGCCCACCGTTATTGTTGCCGCCACGACCGCGACGGCGGCCGGCCTGCCGATTATTGATCAAGCTGTTCGTCCTTAGTCGTCAAACCAACAAGGTCCACTTTTTCCGACCCACTCTTCCCGACATCGCGCGCGGTTCGCGCGATGCGAAGCTGTCGCACCCGATTTCGGGCGCTGCCACGGCCGCCGGACAGCAGCGACTACATGACGAAGGGTATGGGCATCGGCCCGACATCCTGCGACCCCGAAAAACCGGTGAGAGTGCCAGATGTTCGCGTGCCCCTGTGCCCGCTCTAGCGGGTCGGACCTAGGTCCTTCAAGTGAAATATAGGGCATCACGCGCGATTGTTCAATGCGCCAGCAGGGCACGCGGTCGCCCGCCGAGATCGCGGTGCAGCGTCACCGCAAAGCCTTGATCCGCCAGCAAAGCCGTCACCGCCTCCGCCTGTTCATGCCCGATCTCGACCACCACCGCCCCGCCGGGGGCCAGCAGACGGCGCAGTTCGGGGGCGAGCAGGCGGTATTCGTCCAGCCCGTCCGGCCCGGCGAACAGCGCGGTGCCGGGCTCGTAATCGCGCACCTCGGGCGAGAGCGGTTCGACCGTTCCGATATAGGGCGGGTTGGTGACGATGCAGTCGAACGGCCCCGACAGCGCCGCCGCCCAGTCGCCGCAGACAAACCGCGCCCGGTCGGCGAGGCCGCAGGCCGCGGCGTTGGCGACGGCATATTGCAGGGCTTGCGGGGAACGGTCGACGCCCAGCCCCTTCGTCCCGCGCCACTCGTCGAGCAGGGCGAGCAGCAACGTGCCCGGCCCGGTGCCCAGATCGAGCAGGGTCGCGGGGGGACGCCCCCTGAAGTGCCGGAGTGCGGCGTCGACCAGCGTTTCGCTATCGACGCGCGGCACCAGCGCGCCGGGGCCGACCATCAGGTCCAGCGTCCAGAAGCCGCGCGTACCGGTGATATAGGCGACCGGCTCTTGGCGCGCGCGCCGCTCGACCAGCGGCCAGAAGCTGTCGGGGACACGGCGGGTCAGGTCGAGCAGCAGGGCGTTGCGCTCGATCCCCAGAGCATGGGCGAGCAGCAGTTCCGCGTCGAGCCGCGCGGTCGGGGAGAAGGTGAAGCGCTCAGCGGCTTGTGCGAGCGCGATGCGGGCGTCGGTCACGCCGCCGTCTTATCCCGGCGAATGCCGGAATTGGGAAGACATTGGTTCGCGCGGAGGCGCGGAGGCGCGGAGATGTCCGGCATGGGGCAACGCTTGGGCGTCACCAACCAGCGGAGAAGGAAGGCCTGCGGCGCAGTGGGCTGCCCCCCTCCGCGTCTCCGCGTCTCCGCACGAGCATCACCCATCGAGCGCCGCAAGCCGTTCGGCTTCATCCTCGGCCAGCAGCGCGCCGATCAGTTCGTCCAGCTCGCCCTCCAGGATCTCCGGCAGGCGGTGGAGGGTCAGGTTGATCCGGTGATCGGTCACGCGGCCCTGCGGAAAGTTGTACGTCCGAATCCGCTCCGAACGATCGCCCGAGCCGACTTGCGAACGCCGGGTCCCCGCACGCTCCGCCGCCAGCCGCTCGCGCTCGGCCTCGTACAGGCGGGTCCGCAACACCTTCATCGCCTTGGCGCGGTTCTTGTGCTGCGAGCGTTCGTCCTGCTGGATCACCACCAGCCCGGTCGGGATATGGGTGATGCGGATCGCCGAGTCGGTCGTGTTGACGTGCTGCCCGCCCGCGCCCGACGAGCGATAGATATCGATGCGCAGGTCCTTGTCGTCGATCTGGAGATCGACCTCCTCCGCCTCCGGCAGCACCGCGACGGTCGCCGCCGAGGTGTGGATACGGCCGCCCGATTCGGTGACCGGCACGCGCTGGACGCGGTGGACGCCGCTTTCGAACTTCAGCTTGGCGAACACACCCGCCCCCGCGACCGAGGCGACGACTTCCTTATAGCCGCCCGTGTCGGGCACCGAGGCGGAGATGACCTCGACCCGCCAGCCCTGCCGCTCGGCATAACGCTGGTACATGCGGAACAGGTCGCCCGCGAACAAAGCCGCCTCGTCGCCGCCGGTCCCGGCACGGATTTCCAGCATCGCCGCGCGCTCGTCGGCGGCGTCGCGCGGCAGCAACGCCAGCGCCAGATGGCGGTCCGCCGCCGCCAGCGCATTGCGGTTGGCGTGGAGTTCCTCCGCCGCCAGCTCGCGCAGCTCGTCGTCGCCATCCTGCGTCATGAACGCCAGGCTGTCGGCCTCCTGCCGCAGGCGACGCACCTCGGCCGCGGCATTGGCGACCGGCTCCAGCTCGGCATATTCCTTCGACACCGCGACGAAGCGGTCCGAGGGCAGGTCGCCGGTGGCCATCATCGCCTGCAATTCGTCGCGTCGCGCCTCGATCTGCGCGATGCGTTCGGCGGAAACGGTTTTCATGCGGTGGTCAGACGCTGCGCCAATGGAGGAAGCCGCTCGCCATGGTCCTCCGCGATCTCGTCCTCGAACAACAGGTCCGACAGGCTCTGCGCCACCGTGTCGAGCGGGACCTTCGCCTGCTCGCCGGTCGTCAGCGCCTTCACCTGCACTTGGCCGTTCGCGAGTTCGTCATCGCCCAGAATCAGCGCATAGCTGGCGCCCTGATCGTTCGCCTTGGCCATGCGGCGCTTCATATTGCCGCGAAACGCCATGTCGGTGGCGATGTCCATACGACGCAGTTCGGCGACGAGGCCGGTCGCCCGCAACTCCGCCGCCGCGCCCATCGGCACGACGACCGCGTCGATCACGGGTTTGGGCGGCTCGTCGAGCAGCATCGCCAGCCGCTCGACCCCGGCCGCCCAGCCCACGCCCGCCGTGGCGGGACCGCCCAGCGACTCGATCAGCCCGTCATAACGACCGCCCGCCAGCACCGTCCCCTGCGAGCCGAGCCGGTCGGTGACGAACTCGAACGCGGTGTGGCGATAATAATCGAGGCCGCGCACCAACCGCGCATTGCGCGTCCAGGCGACGCCCGCCGCGTCCAGCCCCGCCGTCACCGCCTCGAAGAACGCACGCGCCTCGGGCGTCAGATAGGCGTCGATATCGGGCGCGGCATCGGCGATCGGCCGGTCGCGCGGGTCCTTGGAGTCGAGGATGCGCAGCGGATTCTTCTCCAGCCGCACCAGGCTGTCCTCCGACAGCTGATCGCGATGCGCCTCGAAATGCGCGACCAGCGCGTCGCGCCACGCGTCGCGCGTCGCCGCATCGCCCAGCGTGTTGAGCTGGAGCGTCACGCCCTCGGATATGCCCAGTTCGCGCAGCAGCTGGTCGGCCATCACCAGCAGCTCGACATCCGCCGCCGGTTCGGGCGCACCGAGGATTTCGGCGTCGATCTGGTGGAACTGGCGATAGCGGCCCTTTTGCGGGCGCTCATAGCGGAACACCGCGCCCGAGGTGACGAGCTTCAAGGGCGCATATTGCTGCCACCCCTCGGTCAGGTACGCGCGCGCAATCCCGGCGGTGAATTCGGGCCGCAGGGTCAGCAGGTCGCCGCCGCGATCGGGGAAGGTGTACATCTCCTTCGACACGACATCGGTCGTTTCGCCGATCGAGCGGGCAAAGACCTGTGTGTCCTCGAACACCGGCAGGTCGAGCCGCTGAAAGGCGTAGAGGCCATGGACATGCTCGAAGGTGGCGAGCACCTGCGCAAAGCGGCGCTGTTCGTCGCCGAAGATGTCCTGCGTGCCGCGCACGCGCTTGGGGGTTTCGATCCGTGCCATAGAGGTGGCGCTATCTAAGGTAGCGAAGGCGTGTGCGCTAGAGTGCGATCACGGGCCTTGCGACAGCCAGTCGGCCAGCGCCAGTTCGGTCGTGGGTCGGGTTCGGCGCACATGCTTTGCCGCATGATCGCCAGCGAGAGCAACGATCATCGCGCGGTCGCCATGCGCGACACTCTCAACGGCGTTGGTAAATCCGTTCAACAGCGCCATCATAGAGTTTAAGCTCTACGGCTATCGATTGGGTGATCGAGGCGTGGCTGCCAGCTTGAAGCGAGTCCTTCTTCCCCTATCCTTGTCCGGCCTGTTGCCAACAGCCAAATGCGACAACGCTCACCCCAGCCCCGCCTATCGACCATAGAGTTGAAAGCGATCAGCATTGCACGGTTTTAGCCCCTCCCCTGAAGGGGAGGGGTGAGCAGAGTTGATCGTTTTCGACTCTAGATCCATCGCCGTGGAAAGGCCGCTATATCTATGAGTTCGCCGGCGGCGCGACAGCTGGAGGATCGCCGATCGTAGGCACCCATACCCTGACGCTCGACCGATCGACATGCCGTTTCCATGCGGAAGGTTTCCAGACGGACGAGGATATCGTCTGCACGCCCCGTCCTTCCGGCAACACACTGGATGTTCGCTTCAAGAGCTATGGCAACGGCCAGATCAATGACAAATATGGCAACGCCGTCCATAATGTCGGCGACTTCCTTTTCACCTTGTCGAAGCAGGGATCGAAGCTGATCACGCACTGGACGGGATATCCGCTCCCGGATGACCGCCCCCATAGGCCCGGCTTATTCGGCTGATCGGGTGAGCCCTTTTCGGATGCGCGACTTCGCCTCGTGCCTGGCCTCTTCCGGTTGACCCACCCATAGCCAAGCCGCCCCCGGCGGGCGTACACCGCGCTGCATGACCACCACCCGCTGGCAGCGCCTGCAAACCCGTATCGGTGACCGGATCGCACCACCGCGCTTCCTGGCCTTTGCGGCGGTCCTGATCGTGGCGAGTGCCCTGCTGTCGCCCGAGGTCGGGATGACGCGGGGTATCCTGGCCGGGTTCGATGGCGCGGCGCTTCTGTTCATCGGGTCGCTCGTGCCGCTGCTGCGACAGGGACAGGCGGCAAAGATGCGCCGCCGCGCCGCGCGCAACGACGCCAATCGTGCCGTCCTGCTCGTCTTTTGCGGCATCGTGCTGTTCGTCGTGCTGGTCGCGGTCGGCGGCGAGTTGCGCGGGCGGAGCAGCGTCGTGACCATCGCGCTGGTCGTCGGCACGCTGATCCTCGCCTGGCTGTTCTCCAACATCGTCTATGCGCTGCATTATGCGCATCTGTTCTACAGCGCCGGGGAGAAGGGGGATGCGGGCGGGCTGCAATTCCCCGACACGGCCGAGCCGGATTATTGGGATTTCCTGTATTTCTCGGTGACGCTGGGCATGACCTTCCAGACCAGCGACGTGTCGATCGCCTCGCGCCGGATGCGACGGGTGGTGACGGGCCAGTGCCTGGCGGCGTTCATCTTCAATCTCGGGGTGATCGCCTTCACGGTCAACGTGCTGGGCGGCGGCAGCGGATAAGGGGCCGCCAAAAGGGTCTGGACGACTGGCCTATCGGGTGCCTAACCTGCCGCCATCTCCTCGTCGCCGCAAAAGGCCCTTCATGATCCGCCATTCGCTTCGTTCCGTGTTCGTCGCCTCGCTGCTCGCCTCCTCTGCGGCCGCCCCGCTCTTCGTGGCAAACGCCCAGGTCCCGCCGGGCAACTCCGCGCCCGCCGCCGCCGCCCCCTTCGTCAACACCATCCCCGACGCGGTCGACACCCCCTATCCGGGCACGATCAAGCTGGTCGTCGATGCGACGGATACCCAGCGCGGCATCTTTCGCGTGAAGGAGACGATCCCCGTCGCCAAGGCGGGGCCGATGGCGCTGCTGTTCCCCAAATGGCTGCCCGGCGCGCACAATCCGCGCGGCGAGATCGAGAAGCTGGCAGGGCTGGTCATCAAGGCGAATGGCCGCATCCTGCCCTGGACGCGCGATACGGTCGACGTCTTCGCCTTCCATATCGACGTGCCCGCGGGTGCGAAGCAGCTCGACCTGGAGTTCCAGTTCCTGTCGGCGACCAAGCCGGACCAGGGCCGCATCGCCGTCACCCCGACGATGATCTCGCTCCAGCCCAATTCGGTCAGCCTCTATCCGGCCGGTTACTATACCCGCCAGATCCCGATCCAGATGACCGCGATCTTCCCCACGGGCTGGACGGCGGCGGGTGCGGTCCCGGCCAAGGCGTCGGGCTCGACCTACACCTATGACACGACCAATTACGAGATCCTGGTCGATTCGCCGGTGCTGGCGGGCAAGTACGGCAAGGTCTTCCCGCTCAGCCCGCAGGTGAACCTCAACGTCTTCGCCGACAATGCCGCCGAGCTGAACGCCAAGCCCGAGCAGATCGCCGCGCACCAGCGGCTGGTCGACCAGGCGGTGAAGGCCTTCGGCGCGCAGCATTACGATCATTACGAGTTCCTGCTGTCGATCAGCGACCAGCTGGGCGGGATCGGCCTGGAGCATCACCGCTCGTCCGAAAATGGCGTGACGCCGGGCTATTTCACCGACTGGGATTCGGGGCCGGGCCGCCGCAACCTGTTGCCGCACGAGTTCACGCACAGCTGGGACGGTAAGTTCCGGCGCGGCGCGGACCTGTGGACCCCCGATTTCCGCACGCCGATGCGCAACTCGCTGCTCTGGGTCTATGAGGGGCAGACGCAGTTCTGGGGCTATGTGCTCCAGGCGCGGTCGGGCCTGGTGTCGAAGCAGGACACGCTGGACCAATACGCCTCGATCCTGGCGATCTACGACACCGCGCCCGCGCGGCAGTGGCGCGATCTGCTCGACACCACCAACGACCCCATCATCTCGTCGCGCAAGCCCAAGGGCTGGACCAGCTGGCAGCGGTCGGAGGATTATTACAACGAGGGCCTGATGGTCTGGATGGAGGTCGATGCGATGCTCCGCCAGAAGTCGAACGGCACCAAGTCGATCGACGACTTCGCCAAGGCGTTCTTCGGCATCCGCAACGGCGACTGGGGCGAAGTGACCTACACCTTCGAGGATGTCGCCAACACGCTGAACGGCATCGTGCCCTATGACTGGGCCGGGTTCCTGCGCCAGCGCATCACCGAGACGGGCAAGCCCGCGCCGATCGAGGGCTTTGCCATGAACGGCTACAAGCTGGTCTATACCGACACGCCGACCCCGACCTTCAAGCAGGGCGAGAAGGGCAGCACCAACGTCACCTATTCGATCGGCCTGTCGGTGTCGAACAGCGGCGAGGTGACCAGTTCAATTTGGGACAGTCCGGCGTTCAAGGCAGGTATCGATGTCGGCACGCAGATTCAGGCGGTGAACGGCGAAAGCTATACCGGCGATCGGCTGAAGGCCGCGATCCTGGCCGCCAAGGACCCGAAAAAGCCGGTCAAGTTGGTGATAAAGAACCAGGATGTCTTCCGCGAGGTGACGATCGATTATACCGGCGGCCCGCGTTACCCGCATCTCCAGAAGGTCGGCACCGGTGAGACCGGGCTGGATCGCCTGCTGACCGCACGCTGACGCCTGCCCGGCGAAGGCTTCATCCTCGTCTATCGACATGCCATGGCGGGTTGCGCTATCGCGCCCGCCATTGTTTTTACACCGGAACTCTTCCGGTCCATTGGCAAGAAAGACCGATTCGATGCGCATCGACCTCATTCCCGTCGGCAAGAGCCCGCCCGATGACCTCAATGTCGTGATCGAGGTGCCGACCGGTGGCGAGCCCGTGAAGTACGAGTTCGACAAGGCCTCCGGCGCGCTGTTCGTCGACCGCATCCTGCACACGCCGATGCGCTATCCGGCGAATTACGGCTTCGTGCCGCATACCCTGTCGCCCGATGGCGATCCGCTCGACGCGCTGGTCGTGTCGCGCTCGCCCTTCATCCCGGGCTGCGTCGTGCGTGCCCGCCCGATCGCCGTCCTGAACCTGGAAGACGAAGCCGGCGGCGACGAGAAGCTGGTCTGCGTGCCGGTCGACTCGACCTTCCCCTATTATTCGAATGTCGGCGGCCGCGACGACCTGCCCGAGATCGTGTTCCAGCAGATCGAGCACTTCTTCACCCATTACAAGGACCTGGAGAAGAAGAAGTGGGTGCGCATCGGCACCTGGGGCGACCGCGACGAAGCGCGCCGCATCGTCACCGAGGCGATCGAGCGCTACGAGAACGCCAAGGCCAAGGGCGAAGAGCCGCACGACCACGACGTGCCCGGCCGCGAATAAGCCTTTACCGATTTCGGTTTAAGAAACGCCCCGGCGCCCAGCGCACCGGGGCGTTTTTTTGTGGCCTTTCCTGGCTGGAGGCTCCCCCTCTTCTTCTCCCCTCCCGCAGGCGGGAGGGGTCGGGGGAGGGCAATCCCGGATCCAGAGGAGAAGCCGGTCCGTGGCCTTCGACTTCGGCGCAGCGCGCCGAAGTTTATCCTGAGCGGCTGGCTTGCCAGCCAGCCGAAGGGCTCAGGCTGAACGGAGCGGGGGGATGCGGCGTTGGCGTAGGGAAGAACAAGAATGGTTCGCGCGGAGGCGCGGAGGGCGCAGAGGTGTTGAACCCTGAGGCATGCCTCGCTCCTGCATCTCCGGCGGATTGTTGCGGGATGCGGCCAGCAGCGGGCGAGACACCTCTGCGTCCTCCGCGCCTCTGCGCGAACCCTATCTTGGTCTACCGCCCCGCGAGCCGCTCCAGCGCCGCCCCCGACACCCGCTGCACCGTCCACTCCTCCATCGCCTGTGCCCCCATCGCCCGGTAGAACTCCACCGCAGGCGTGTTCCAGTCGAGCACCGACCATTCGAACCGCGCCCAGCCCCGATCACGGGCGATTCCCGCCAGATGGATCAGCAGCGCCTTGCCCACCCCGGCCCCGCGCGCGGCGGGCGTGACGTACAGGTCCTCCAGATACAGCCCCCGCCGCCCGGTCCAGGTCGAGAAATTGGCGAAGAACAGCGCAAAGCCGACCGCCTGCCCGTCCCGCTCGGCGATCACCGCCTCCGCCGCCGGAGGAACGCCGAACAGCGCTTCGGCCAGCATCGGCTCGGTGGCGACGACCGCGTCCGGCTCGCATTCGAACGCCGCGAGTTCGCGGACGAAGCCGAGGATCGTGGCGGTGTCGGCCGGTTCGGCCGGACGAAGGATGATGCTCATAAACCTGCCTCGCTCTGTGGTCCGGGCGCGACCGGCCGCCGCACCGCCACCACGCACCCGGCGATGATCAGCACCGCCCCCGCCAGCGTGAACAGCGAGACATGCTCGCCGAACACCGCATAACCCAGGCACGCCGCCCAGACGAAGGCGGTATATTCGACCGGCGCCAGCACCTGCGCCTCGGCGCGCGCATAGGCCCATGCGAGCAGCAGCGCCGACAGGCTGCCCAGCAGCGCGGCGATCACGATGCTCGGCCATTGCTGCGCGGCGGGCCAGCCCGAGACGAAGGGCGCGGCGGGCGTCATCAACACCGCGATGACCAGCATGGTGAACAGCGCGACCTCGGTGGGACCCGCCACCTGCGCCTGACGCCGCAACAGCACCAGGCTGACCGCATAGAGGATCGAGGCGACGAGGATTGCCAGCGACCCCAGCACGACCTGGGTGGATGCCTGCGCCTGAACCTCGCCGCCCGCGATCACCAGCACGCCAACCCCGGCGATCAACGACCCCAGGATCGCCGCGCGCCGCACCGTCTCGCCCAGCATGAAGGCGGCCAGGAACAGCGCGATCAGGGGCGAGAGAAAGGTCAGCGCGATGCTCTGCGCCATCGGTACGCGCGCCAGCCCCCAGAAGAACAGCAGCACCGACGCGCCGCCCGTCGCCCCGCGCGCGATATGAAGGACCAGCACTTCGCGCGTGGGCCAACGTCCCCGCTTGGCCAGGAACAACGCACCCGTGATCGCCACCCCGACCCAGGACCGCCACAACACCGCGCTATAGGCCCCGCTATCGATCGACAGCCGCTTCATCAGCGTGTCCATCACCGAATAGATCGCGATACCCAGCGCGGCGGCGCCAAAGGCGATGACGGGGGAGGTGCGCGCGCTCATGGCGCAAGCGATACCGGGGCAACGGGGGAAAGGCGAGACGGCAATCCTCCCCGCACGCGGGGAGGTGGCAGGGCGTAGCCCTGACGGAGGGGGGCTTCCCCATGGGATGTCGCCGGCGGCACGCCCCCCTCCACCATGCTACGCATGGTCCCCCTCCCCGTGCCGGGGAGGATTTTCCGGGATTAAACCCCATCCCGCATCCGTTGCCCCTTGGGAACAGGACACCAAGGGACAAAGGGAATGAAGACGCTAATCGTCGCGACGGGTCTGGCGATGCTGCTGGCCGCCCCCGCGGGCGCGCAGGTCACCGCCTCGGTCGGTGCGGACTATGCGTCGGGCAGATACGACACCAGCCAGGAGGTGCGCAGCGCCAGTTCGACCTTCGGGCTGCGCGTCAAGCGCAAGCGGGTGACGGTCTTCGCCGCGCTGCCCGTGGTGCAGGTCGATGCGCCGGGCAATGTCGTCGCGCCGGGCGGGCCGTTGGGCCTGCCTCTGTTCATCGACCCGACCAAGCCCGCGACCCGCGTGAAGCGCAGCGGGCTGGGCGATGCGGTGGTCGGTGCATCGGTCCAGGTGATCCCGCCGCACCGCCATCACCTCGCCCTTGCGCTGACCGGCAACGCCAAGCTGCCCACCGCCTCCGCCGCGCGCGGGCTGGGAACGGGCAAGGCGGATTACTCGATCGTCGCGGAGGCGGCGGTGCCGGGCAAGGTCACGCCCTTCGCGGCGGTCGGCCACAGCTTTGTCGGGCAACCCGACGGCTATGCCTTGCGCGACGTGACCAGCGCACGGGGCGGCGTCGCTCTCGGGATCGGCAAGGCGAGCGAGGTCAGCGTGTCGTACAATTATGCCTCACGGGCCAGCGATCAGGTCGCCGACCGGCAGGAGATCGGCGCAGGTCTGGATACCGCTTTGTCGCAGCGACTGTCGCTAGGCGTGCAGGGCAGTGCCGGGGTCAGCAAGGGCGCACCCGATGTTGGCGCAGGCGTCCGGCTGGGGCTGCGGTTGTAACGCTCCTCCCCGGTACGGGGAGGGGGACCGCCGCGAAGCGGTGGTGGAGGGGGCGTGCCGCAAAGGGCGTCGTGTGAGGCAGCCCCCCTCCGTCAGGGCTGCGCCCTGCCACCTCCCCGTACCGGGGAGGATTTAGCCAAGCACCAGCATCTGGCGATACCAGGGCAGGATATGGTCGCGGAGCAGCGGCGCCAGCGTCAGGGTTTCCACCGTCCCGCCATCCACCCACATCGCTTCCTCGATCTCTGCCGCCGGAACAGGCACGTGCGTGCTGCGCAGGTGGAAGACCGTCGCGTCGATCCGATGCCCTGGCTCATTGGCCGCCGCCGCCGAGAACCGGCCGATCAGCCTCAGGTCGTCCACGCCCACACGCAGGCCGATTTCCTCGTCCAGTTCGCGGACCAGCGCGGCGGCGGGGTCTTCGCCCGGTTCGATCTTGCCGCCCGCCTGCATGAAGCAGGACGTGCCCGCCTTGCGCACCAGCAGCAACCGCCCCGCCCCGTCCTCGATCAGGGCGGCGGCGATGCGGAGGACGGGAGCCGTCACTCCGCCGCGATCGCGGCCTTCGCCGCATCGGCGGCGTCCAGTTCGGCGGCCTTGGCCTCGACCAGCTTGACGATATGTTCGACCATGTCGGCATCCTCGACCGTGTGGTCGGTCAGGCCCGACAGATAGACCATATGCTTGCCGTTACCGCCGCCGGTCACGCCGATATCAGTCTCGCGCGCTTCGCCCGGACCGTTGACGACGCAGCCCAGCACCGACAGCGACATGGGCGTGCGGATATGCTGGAGCCGTTCCTCCAGCACCTGCACGGTGCGGATCACGTCGAAGCCCTGTCGTGCGCAGGACGGGCAGGACACGACACGCACGCCGCGATTGCGGATGCCCAGCGCCTTCAGGATCTCGAAGCCGACGCGCACCTCTTCCTCCGGCTCCGCCGACAGCGAGACGCGGATCGTGTCGCCGATCCCGAACCAGAGGAGCGAACCGATGCCGATCGAGGACTTGACCGTCCCGCCGATCAGGCCGCCCGCCTCGGTAATGCCCAGATGCAGCGGACAGTCGGTCGCCTCGGCCAGCCCCTGATAGGCGGCCACCGCCAGGAAGACGTCGGACGCCTTCACCGCCACCTTGTATTCGTGGAAGTCATGGTCCTGGAGCAGCTTGATATGGTCGAGCGCCGATTCGACCAGCGCCTCGGGGCACGGCTCGCCATATTTTTCGAGCAGGTCCTTCTCCAGCGATCCGGCGTTCACGCCGATGCGGATGGCACAGCCATTGGCCTTGGCGGCACGGACGACTTCGGCGACGCGCTCGGACGATCCGATATTGCCCGGATTGATGCGCAGGCAGGCCGCACCCGCGTCCGCCGCTTCCAGCGCGCGCTTATAGTGGAAATGAATGTCCGCGACGATCGGCACGCGCGCCGCCTTGGTGATCTTGGCCAGCGCGGCGGTCGAATCGGTGTCGGGGCAGGAGACACGGATGATGTCCGCCCCCGCCTCTTCGCAGCGCCGGATCTGGTCGAGCGTGGCGACCGGATCGCTGGTCGGCGTGTTGGTCATGGTCTGCACGGTGACGGGGGCGTCGCCGCCCACGGGCACGTTGCCCACCATGATCTGACGGCTTTGGCGGCGGGCGATATCACGCCAGGGACGAATGGACATGGACCCCTATATACGCGCAGCGAGTTGCGGTTCAAAGTCAGTGCTGTACCAGACCCGCAAATGACCGCCGCCGCCCCCATCCCCCGCCATTACGGCCTAGACTGGTTGCGGATCGGTGCCTTCGCCATCCTGATCCTCTATCATATCGGCATGGTCTTCGTACCCTGGGGCTTTCACGTACAGCTGGCGAGCCTGCCCTGGGTCGCGATCCCGATGCTGGCGAGCAATCCGTGGCGGCTGATGCTGCTGTTCGTTGTGTCGGGCTATGCCACGCGCGCGCTGGCGGTGCGGCATCCGACCATCCTCAGCTTCGCGCGGGGACGCAGCATCCGGCTGCTCGTGCCGCTGCTCTTCGGCGTCTGCGTGCTGGTGCCGCCGCAGATCTGGGCCGAGCTGGCGAGCAAATATGGCTATGCCGCGTCTTATTGGGTTTTCTGGGCGCGTGACTGGCTCAGCTTTCGCGTGATCGGCGGCGTGGTGCCGACGCCCGCCTGGAACCACCTGTGGTTCGTCGGCTATCTGTGGGTCTATACCATGGCGATCGCGCTGCTGCTGGCGGTCGGGCACCGCTGGGCCGGGGCGGCGCAGCGCGTGTTCGACCGGGTGTTGGGCGGCTGGGGCGGCGCGGTGCTACCCGTGGTCGGGCTGCTGCTGATCGATATCCGCTTCTTTCCCGGTCAGTCGGAGACCCATGCGCTGCTCGGCGACTGGCTCGCCCATGCGATCTATTTCCCGGCGCTGCTGTTCGGCTTCGGCATGGCCGGGTCGGAGCGGGTGCTGGACAGCTTCCGGCGCGGCTGGGCGGTTGCGGGCGTCATCGCGCTGGCCAGCTATGCGGTCGCGGCCGGGCTGGAATGGCGCTGGCCGGGACTGATGGGCGCGCCCAAGGGGTTCGGCATCCTGTTCGCGGGCGCACGGGCAGTGCAGGGCTGGATGGCGGTCGTCGCGCTGATCGGCATAGCCGAGCGATTCTGGAACCGCGACCACCCATGGCGGCGGACGCTGACCGAGGCGGTGTTCCCCTTCTATCTGATCCATCAGACGATCATCATTCTGGTCGCCTTTGCCCTGCGCGGGCTGGGCTGGCCGCTCTGGCTCGATGCCGTGATCCTGATCGCGGCGACGGTGGCGGGATGCTGGGCCTTTTACCGGATAGGCCGCGAGGTGAAGTGGCTGCGCCCCCTGATCGGCCTGAGGCCCCATCGGGCGGATCGGCCTTCGGCCTCGGGGGATGGCAGCAAGCCTGCGATCTGATAGGGGCGCGGGCGATTTCCCTGACAGTTTCGGAGTTTCGCCCATGTCCCCATCCTGGTCGCTGGTCATTCATGGCGGCGCGGGCCGGATCACCCGTGATGTCCTGACGCCCGAGCAGGATGCGGGCGCGCGCGCCGGGCTGGATGCCGCGCTCAAGGCCGGGTCGGCGGTGCTGGCCGAGGGCGGCAGCGCACTGGACGCGGTCGAGGCGGCGGTGCGCGTGCTGGAGGACGATCCGCACTTCAACGCCGGGCGAGGGGCCTGCTTCACGCGCGAAGGCACCAACGAACTCGACGCCGCGATCATGGACGGGCGCGACCGGCGCGCGGGTTCGGTCGCCGGGGTGAGACGCACCCGCAACCCGGTGTCGCTCGCCCGCAAGGTCATGGCGGCCAGCCCGCATGTCCTGCTTGCCGGGCCGGGCGCGGATCGCTTCTCGGCGGAACAGGGGCTGGAGCAGGTCGACCCCGCCTGGTTCCACACCGACGAGCGGCGGCGGCAGCTCGACGAACTGCTCTCCCGCAACGCCGACGCCTTCGACAGCGACATGAAATATGGCACGGTCGGTGCGGTCGCCTGCGACTGCCAAGGCCATGTCGCCGCCGCCACCTCGACCGGGGGCGTCACGGGCAAACGCTGGGGGCGGATCGGCGATTCGCCGCTGATTGGTGCGGGCACCTATGCCGACGATCGGGCCTGCGCGGTGTCGTGCACCGGCTCGGGCGAGGTCTTCATCCGCGTGGGCGTCGGGCATGAGATCGCCGCGCGCCGCCGCTTCACCGGCGAGAGCATTCAGGCCGCCGCCGATACGGTGCTGGCCGAAGTTAAGGCGCTGGGCGGCACCGGCGGCACGATCGTCGCTGCGCCCGACGGCACCATCGCGTGGAGCATGACGACGGCGGGCATGTATCGCGGTCGGGCGACATCGGCAGGCGAACATCAGGTGGCGATCTACGCCGACGAGGGATAAAAGGCGCGCCATGAAGCACTTGCGTATCCTCCTCGGGATGCTGGCGGGCCTGTTCGGCAGCCTGTCCCTCGCCTCCCCCGCCGCCGCCTATTGGGAATATGGCCACGAGACCGTCGCGGCCATCGCCTGGGCGAACATCACCCCCCATGCCCGCGCGGAAATCCGCCAGATCCTGCGCGCACAGGCCCAGCTCGACACGCCGACCTGTCCGGTGCGGACGATCGAGGAGGCCAGTGTCTGGCCCGATTGCGTCAAGCCGCTGAAGGATGAAAACGGCAAGTCGCGCTTCGGCTATGCCTATGTCTGGCATTATCAGAATATCGACATCTGCCAGCCCTTCCGCCTGCCCCCGGCCTGCGACACGGGCGACTGCGTGTCGGCACAGATTCCGCGCCAGCTCGCCATCCTGAAGAACAAGCGCTCGGGCGCGAAGGAACGGGTGATGGCGCTGGCCTTCCTGGTCCATTTCGTCGGCGACCTGCACCAGCCGCTCCATGCGGGCGACAAAAGCGACAAGGGCGGCAACGACACCCATGTCGATTACGGCACCTATGCGACGCCCCGCCTGAACCTGCATTCGATCTGGGACGGCCTGCTCGCCGAGCGCGCGATCTCGACCCCGCCCAAGCTGGTCCGCGCCTATCCGGCGGCCGAGCGGCGGCGCGAGTCGGCGGGTGACGTGACGGCGTGGAGCCGCGAGAACTGGGCCATCGCCAAGCGCGCCTATGCCGCCGCGATGGGCGGCGATCCGTGCCAGCCGACGCCGGCGCATATGAAGATGGACGAAGCCGCGATCCGCGCGATGGCGCCGGTCGAGCGCGAGCAGGTGAAGCGTGGCGGGCTGCGACTGGCGAAACTGCTGAACAGCGCGTTCCGGGGGTAATCCTATCCCTCCCCATCTTTGATGGGGAGGGGGACCGCCGCGAAGCGGTGGTGGAGCGGCAGACGGACCGGCCACGCCCCTCCACCACGCCCAATGGGCGCGGTCCCCCTCCCCAAGCAAGCTTGGGGAGGATTGGACGGTCAGCTCAGTACCACCGTCACGGCACGACGGTTCTCGGCATAGCTGGCTTCATCCGAACCCAGCGCGATCGGGCGTTCCTTGCCATAGCTGATGACGTTCATGCGCTCGGGCGAGACACCGCGCGCCGCCAGGTAATTCTTGGCCGCGTTCGCACGACGGTCACCCAGTGCGAGATTGTATTCGCGGGTGCCGCGCTCGTCGCAATGCCCCTCGATGGTGATGCGGACATTGGGATAGCGTGCCAGCCACTGCGCCTGGCTGTCCAGGATCGCGCGCGACTGGGGATCGATGTCATATTGGTCGAGCCCGAAATGGATCGTGTTCGACGTCACCGAGCGCTTGAAGTCGGCGTCCGAGCCGGGAACGATCGCGCCGTCCGGGTTGGTGGTCGCGCCCGCATTGGGATCGACGCCGGTGCCTTGGCTGACAGGGGCTGGCGGCAGCACTTCGGGGCGCTTCTTGGCACAGCCTGCCATGGCGATCGCCATGGTGGCGACGACGAGCGTGGTCTTGATCTTGGTCATCGGACTCTCAACTCCCTACAGATTGGTTTGGCCCCCGAAACTCTTTACTGGCGCAACTCTTTACTGGCGCAGCGGCCCCCAGGCCGGGTCCGACCCGTCGAGCGGCGTCGGAATGCGGCGCTCGTTGACGCCGGTCAGGTCGACCATCCACACATCCGCCTTGCCCGACGACCCTTGCGTCGAACGCTGGAAGGTGATGACCCGGCCGTTGGGCGACCAGCTCGGCCCTTCGTCCTGCCAGCTGTTGGTCAGCAGCTTCTCGCCGCCGCCCGACGGGCTCATGATGCCGATGCGGAACGCCCCGCCCAGCTTGGTAAAGGCGATCAGGTCGCCGCGCGGGCTCCAGACCGGCGTCGCATAGCGCCCGCCGCCAAAGCTGATCCGCTGCTGGTTCGAGCCATCGGCATTCATGACATAGATTTGCTGCCCGCCCGAGCGATCGCTCTCGAACACGATCTTCGATCCGTCGGGCGAATAGCTGCCGCCGGTGTCGATGCCGGGTGCGTTCGTCAGGCGCTGCGGCGTCCCACCTTGCGACGACACGCGGTAGATATCGGTATTGCCGCCCTGCGCCATCGAGAACAGGATCCAGCGGCCATCCGGCGAGAAGCGCGGCGCGAAGGTCGTCGCGGCGTTCTGCACCACCAGCCGCTGACGCCCGGTGCCGATGTCATAGACATAGATGGCGGGCCGCTTGTCGATATAGGACATATAGACGATCGACTGCTGGTTCGGCGCGAAACGCGGGGTCAGCACGATCGACTGGCCGTTGGTCAGGAAGCGGTGATTCGCACCGTCCTGGTCCATGATCGCCAACCGCTTGATGCGCCGCGCCTTCGGCCCCGTTTCCGAGACATAGGTGATGCGGCTGTCGAAATAGGGGCCTTCGCCGGTCAGCTTGGTATAGATGGTGTCGGCGCATTTGTGCGCCGCGCGCCGCCAGTCGCCCGGCGTCACGACGAAGCCCTGCCGCGCCAGCTCGCTCTTGGCCAGCACGTCGTACAGATAGCATCCGACCGTGAGCGTGCCGTCGCCATTGGCGCGGACATAACCCTGAACCAGCGCCTGCGCGCCGGTGCCGTTCCAATAGTCGAAGGCGGGCGCGGTCACTTCCGGAAAGGACACGGTGCGCAGCTGCGCGGGCGGGATCGGCGTGAACAGCCCCGAATTGCGCAGGTCGTTGGCGATGATCTCGGACAGTTTCTGCCCCACCACATCGGTCGTGCCCGCCGGGGTCTGCACCACCGCACTGGTCGGCATGGCGGGGATGGCGATCGGCATCGGTGCGGAGATACCGCCCTCGACATCGACGACCAGCCCTTCCTGCCCGTTCGCGGGCTGGGTGGCGGGCTGCTGTCCGGCGGGGGCCGCCGGTTGCGCCTGCGGGGCCGGTGCGGGCACGTCCTGCGCACCGACGGCACTGGCCGCCAGTGCCAGCGTAAGCGGCAGGGTCAGCAGGGAACGGGGCATAAACATGATCCTCAACCCGGGAGTCCGAAACATAGTAGACCATCGCTCCAGCCGCCGGGCGCTCCATTATGCGCCGATGGCATGTCGCGTAATGGACAGTTTGTGAAAACCGCCGTCACCTTGGTAACGATCCCTTGCGCGCCTGTCGCCCGGCACGCGGCCACCGCGTCAAAGGGGATCGACACCGGGCAGGGACGAAGCGACGGACCGATCATCCTCAACCCGGCAGCTTGTAGCGCAGCGTGAAATTGCTCCAGCCGCCCGGTACGTCGTACAGCTCCGCCGGGAGCCCGCGCAGCGGCGAGCAGCCCTTGAAGGTGGCGATCGCCAGATCGTCGACGCGATCGACATAGCGCTCATTCTCGCCATCGACGCCGCTGTGCCCGACGACACGCGGCGCAGCGGCCAGGCTGCCGTCCTTGTTGAGGTGGAGGTTGATCGCGACACGAATCCGTTCCGCGCCCGGCCCCGGCGTCACCTGCCGGTTGGCGCAGGGCTGCACCTGCCGCAGGATCGCCGAGGCGATGTTGGCCAGCTGCTGCGCACCGATCCTGGCGGCGGGCGCGGCCTGCGACTTGGACGGCGACGGATCGGCCGACAGCCCCTTCAGGAAGTCGGCACCCAGATGCGAGCCGCGCGGGCGCGTAGTCTTCGCCGTCTCGCTCTTGCCGCTGCCGCGTGCCGGGGTCGTCGGCTTGGGGGCTGCCGCAGGCTTGGCTTCCGACCGGGTCGGACGCGTAGGCGCGGGCTTGGCCTCACGGACCGGCTTGGCCGGAGCGGGCTTGGCGGGCGCAGGCTTTGACTTCGGTTGCGGCTTGGGCTGCGGCCGTTCCACTGGTTTGGGCTTGGGTTCGGGCTTTGGCACCGGACGCGGCTTGGGCGCGGGTTCGGGTTTGGGCTCCGGCCTGGGCTGGGGCTTGGGTTGCGGCTTCGGCTGAGGCGCGGGCGGCGGCGGCGCGGGCTGGGGTTCGGGTTCGGCCTCCACCGGCTCGGGAGGCGCGGCGTCCTCGGGCGCGCCTTCTTCCGGCGCCACCGACTGCGCCGCCTGCTGGTTCGGTGTCGGCGACGCGGCGTCCAGCGCGACATCCTTCACCAGCGAGATGTCGATCGGCGTGACCTTCAGCTTTTCCGGGTTCGGCGTCGACAGAAAGCCGACCGACAACAGGCCGAACAGGACGATATGCCCTGCGACCGCGATCGCCAGCCCGGTCCGTTCCCCACGCTCCATCAGCGGGCGCCCGCCCCCTCGCCCGCGCCGCCCTCTACGGTGACGAGCGATACGCGGTTCAGCCCGGCGCGGTTCAGCTCGCCCATCACACGCATCACCCGGCCATAATCCAGCGCCCGGTCGGCGCGCAGATAGACCTGCGGCACCTGTCCGTCGGGGCCTTTGCGCGCCGCGATCGCGTCGAGCTTCGCGGGCAGGTCGCCTTCGGTGATCTCGTCATCGTTCAGGAACATGCGCCCCTGTTCGTCGATCGCGATCTGTTCGGGCTTCTGCTCCTGGTCCAGCGCCTTGGCGCGGCTGTCGGGCAGGTTCACCGGCACGCCGCTGGTCAAGAGCGGCGCGGTCACCATGAAGATGATGAGCAGCACCAGCATCACGTCGACCAGCGGCGTGACGTTGATATCCGCCATCGGCGCGCGGCGCCCCCGGCCGGAGCGGGAGGGGAGGTTCATGGCCATCGCCGCTACCCTTTCAACGCGCCGCGTCGAGCTGGCGGCTGAGCGTGGTGTGAAAACCGTCGGCGAAGCGGTTCAGCGACGCCTCGACCCGGTTCACGCCGTGGCTGAACCGGTTATAGGCGATCACCGCCGGAATGGCGGCGAACAGGCCGATCGCGGTGGCGAACAGCGCCTCCGAAATGCCCGGCGCGACGACGGCCAGCGAGGTGTTCTGCGCCTGCGCGATGCCGGTGAAGCTGCGCATGATGCCCCAGACGGTGCCGAACAGCCCGACGAACGGCGCGACCGAGCCGACCGTCGCCAGCACGTTCAGCCGGTCCGACAGCTTGTCGATCTCACCCGCCACGGCCGATCCCATCGCGGTGGCAAGCCGCTCGCGCGTGCCGTCGCGGTCGATATGCCCGCCCGCGGTCGAGCGCCGCCATTCCTGTACCCCCGCCGAAAAGACCCGCGCAGAGGGCAGTTCATTGTCCTGCTCCATCCGGTGGAAGGCGTCGATATCCTCCGCCTTCCAGAAATCGCGCTCGAACCGGGTCATGCCCTTTTTCGTGCGCGCCAGCTTGCGTGAAAAGGCGACGATGATCGTCCAGGTCCAGATGCTGGCGAGCAGCAGGCCGATCATCACGAACTTCACCACCCAGTCGGCGTGGATGAACAAAGCGACGGGCGACAAACTGGCGGCATCCATGTTGAAGACGGGATTCATGGGTGTTGAGTGTCCCCTTGCCAGACAAGGCGTTGGTAGATGGCGATCCAGTCGGCGGGCTGCCGACGCGGGCGACCGTTCGGGCCGACCCACGCGACGGTCACGCGCGCGTCGGTCAGCTTGACCGCCCCGCACCTGACTGTCTGATGAATGACGACGCGCACCGCACTGACCTCGATCAGTCGGGACTCGACGATCAGGTCGTCGTCGAGCCGCGCGGAGGCGGCATAGCGGATGGCGATATCGGTGACGGCATAGGCGCCCTGCCCCGCCTCATGCGCGGCGCGCTGGTCGATCCCGGCGACGCGCAGCATGTCGGAACGCGCGCGCTCCATATAGCGCAGGTAATTGGCGTGATAGACCACGCCCGACAGGTCGGTATCCTCGAAATAGACACGCACCGCGAAGCGATGCTCCTGCCCCTCGAAGCGGCCGCCCTTCGGCTGGTCTTCTCCCGTCACCGTCATGGTGACTGCCCGTTAACCCATCCATCCGGGGGAAGGAAGGCACTTGCGCGCCTGTTACCTGCGGGTTACATGATACCTATAGGTTACAGGAGGTCGTGATGAATCTCGTGGAGAATGCTGAACGGCGGAGCCAGATGCGGGCGGCGCTATTCTATGCGCTGGCGATGATATTGCTGTTGATGACGACGATCCAGTTCCTGGCGGGACTCGGCGAATCCACGCCCCGGCTTCTGCTCTGGCTGTTCGTAATCGGGCTGGCCGCCCTGAACCTCAGTAGCCTCCCGTTCCGCTGGAGCCGGTGTGGACCGATATCCCGTCTCATGAATGACGAGACGACCAAGGATCACCGGCGATCAAGTTTTGCCGCTGGCTTTTGGGCTATGATCCTGTCGGCGGCGGCGACCATGGTGGTGTCGACCTTCCAACCATTGGGTGCAGCGGCCCTGGGTCGAATCACGATCACCGCCGGGCTGATGGCCGCGCTGATCGCCTTCGCCACATTGGAGCTGCGCGCCAGCCGATGAACGAGATGCTCGCCAACGACCTGAAAGCCGCGCGTGAGGCGGCGGGGCTGACCCAGGGTGGCCTCGCCGAGGCGATCGGGGTCAGCCGCAAGACGATCAACACGGTGGAGAACGGCGTCTTCCAGCCCTCGACCCTGCTCGCGCTCAAGCTGGCGCGCGCCCTGGGCCGACCGGTCGAATCGCTGTTCTGGATCGCCGACTGACGCTTACCGGATCGCGGCCGGATCGACCTTCAGCGAGGGCGGATTGATGACCGGCGGGGTATAGGGCTTGGCGGCGGGCACCGGCTGGCTCGACAGGACCGGACCGCTCGGCGCGCTGGCGGGGGCGATGGCGGGGGCCGCGCTGCTGGCGATGGACAGCGGGGCGACGCCCTGCTGCACCGGCACCATCGTGCCCGCCCGCCAGGCGTCATAGGCGCGGAAAAAGGCGATGAAGGGCGCGTTGAGCTTGTCCAGCCGCTCGGCCGCCTTCATGTCGAACGCCGAACCGGAAGCGGTGCTGATATCGGCCAGCACCTCGTCGGCGGCGGCGCAGAAGGTCTTGCGCACCGGCGTGATCGAGAAGAAATTGTAGAGCCGGGTCATCGCGTCGTCATAATTGTCGCGCCAGTCGCCGCCCTGCGCCTGATACTCCGCCGAATAGCGCTTTTCCGCCGCCGCCAGCTCGATCCGCTGGACGGTCAGCATGGTGTTGTAGCGGGTGACGATCTGCCCCTCATCCGGTCCGCGACAGGCCAGCGCGGCGACGTTGAGGCCCGAGCGCAGGTGCCAGACGGTGGCCGCGCTGGTCAGCGAGCGATTGGGCGTGGCGTAATTGCCATCGGGCAGAAGCGCGGGGATTCGCATGCCCGGCGTGGCACCGGCGGGCATCGGCGCGCGGACATATTGCGGCTGGGCCGGCACCATGACCGGCGGCGGCGCGACCTTGGCCGTTTCGCGCGCGGCGCAACCCGCCAGCGACAGGCCGATCGCCAAACCCGATACAATACGCAAACTCGCCATGACCCTGATCCTCGGAAAACCCCGCCCCCCGGTTATGGGCCACGTCATGCCGAAACAAGGTTAATACGTCGTAACCCGTGCGATGAAACGAGGCGTATGTCCGAGGGGTGGAAATCCTCCCCGGCATGGGGAGGGGGACCGCCGCGAAGCGGTGGTGGAGGAGACGCACCATCAAGGGCATCCCTCGGGGAAGCCCCCCTCCGTCAGGCCTTCGGCCTGCCACCTCCCCGTACCGGGGAGGATCAGGCGGCGCGGGCGACCAGCGCAGCGGCGGCTTCGGCCATCAGCTGGGCGAGGATATCGGCGATCGGCTCTTCCTTGGTCACCATGCCGACCGACTGACCCGCCATGACGCTGCCATGCTCGACATCACCCTCGATCACCGCGCGGCGCAGCGCGCCTGCCCAATAATGTTCGATCTGGAGCTGTGCCTCCATCATCGCCACCTTGCCCTCGTCGAGCGCCTGGGCGACTTCGCGCTGCTTGGCGGTGAAGAGTTCGCCGCCCGCATTCTTCAGCGCGCGGACCGGGATGACCGGCAGGCGCGGGTCGATCTGCACGCTCGCCACCGCGTCGCGGGCCGAGGCGCGGATGAACGCCTTCTTGAAATTGGGATGCGCGATCGACTCGGTCGCGCAGACGAAGCGTGTGCCCAGCTGAACGCCCGCCGCGCCCATGTCGAGATAACCCGCGATCGCCTCGCCCCGGCCGATGCCGCCCGCGACGAAGACGGGAAGCTGGGCCGCGATCTCAGGCAGCATTTCCTGCGCCAGCACGCTGGTCGAAACCGGGCCGATATGGCCGCCCGCCTCCATGCCCTCGATCACCAGCGCGTCGACGCCCGAGCGGATCAGCTTCTTGGCGAGGCTCAGCGCGGGCGCGAAGCAGATGACCTTGGCGCCGGTGTCCTTGATCGCCTCCAGTGCGCCCTTGGGGGGCAGGCCGCCGGCGAGCACGACATGGCCGACCTGGTGACGGCCGCAGACCGCGACCAGGTCGAACAGCTGCGGGTGCATGGTGATGAGGTTCACGCCGAACGGGCGCTGCGTCATCGCCTTGGTCGCGGCGATTTCCGTGTCGAGCAACTCGGGCGTCATCGCGCCGCACGCGATCACGCCGAAGCCGCCCGCGTTCGACATGGCGGAAACGAGATTGCGCTCCGACACCCAGGACATGGCGCCCGCCATGATCGCCATGTCGGCGCCAAGGAACTCCGCGCCGCGCGCCATGCGGGTGGCGAGACGCTGTTCGCCGGTGGTGGTGGTCAGGGTATCGGTCATCTTTGCTCCATGCCGTGGAGCGGGGCGGACGGCAAGATTTTGGTTCACGCGAAGCCGCGATGACGCGAAGAGTTTGTTCGCGCGGAGACGCGGAGCCGCGGAGATATCCGGCGCGCGGCAGCGCCATCACTTCATCAACGATGGTTGACAAGGGAGCGGCGGCGCGGCTGGATACACCCCCTCCGCGTCTCCGCGCCTCCGCGCGAACCATTCTTCTTGAAGGCGCTTCGCGTCTTCGCGGCTTCGCGCGAACAAAAAGCCCCCTCCCCGGACACAACCGAAGAGGGGCCGACCGATTACGCCGCTTCGGCGTCCAGCCCATAGGCAGTGTGCAGCACACGCACCGCCAGTTCGGTGTAATCCTCCTCGATCAGCACGCTGACCTTGATCTCCGACGTGGTGATGGCGAGGATGTTGATCCCGCGCGCGCCCAGCGTCTGGAACATGGTCGAGGCCACGCCCGCATGGCTGCGCATGCCGACGCCGACGACCGAGATCTTGGCGACGCGGGTGTCGTGGACCAGATTGCCATAGCCGATCTCGCCGCTCGCCTTTTCCAGCACGTCCAGGCTGCGCGCCAGATCGGCCGAGGGCACGGTGAAGGTCACGTCCGTCGAGCCGGTCGAATGGGCGATGTTCTGAACGATCATGTCCACATTGATCCCCGCATCGGCCAGCGGCGCGAAGATCGCGCCGACCGCGCCGGGGCGATCGGGCACGGCGGTCAGGGTGATCTTGGCTTCGTTCTTGTCGTGCGCGATGCCGGTGATAAGCTGGCGTTCCATATCGTCGATTTCCTCTTCGCCCACGATCAACGTGCCGCGATGTCCGTCTTCGTCCCGTGCGTCCTCGAACGAGCTGAGCACCCGCACGCGCACCTGTTCCTTCATCGCCAGACCCACCGAGCGGGTCTGGAGCACCTTGGCACCGACGCTGGCGAGTTCCAGCATCTCTTCATAGGTGACCTTCGACAGTTTCCGCGCGCGGGGTACGATGCGCGGGTCGGTCGTGTAGACGCCGTCGACATCGGTATAGATGTCGCACCGTTCCGCCTTCATGGCGGCGGCGACCGCCACCGCGCTGGTGTCCGAACCGCCGCGCCCCAGCGTCGTGACCCGGTTGCCCTCGGCCACGCCCTGGAAACCGGGGATCACCGCGACCACGCCGCTGGCGAGGCTCTGGTCGAGCGCGGTGGTGTCGATCTCGCCGATCCGTGCCTTGGCGAACGCCGTGTCGGTATGGATCGGCAGCTGCCAGCCCAGCCACGACCGGGCGGGGACGCCCATCGCCTGGAGCGTGATCGCCAGCAACCCGCTGGTGATCTGTTCGCCCGCCGAGACGACGACGTCATATTCCTGGGGATCGTAAAGCGACGAGGCCTCGCGGCAGAAACCGACCAGCCGGTCGGTCTCGCCCGCCATCGCGGAGACGACGACCGCGACCTCATGGCCCGCCTCCACCTCGCGTTTGACCCGCGCCGCCACGTTGCGGATGCGCTCGATTCCGGCCATCGAGGTGCCGCCGAACTTCATCACGATACGGGCCATGCGGTTTTTGCCAATCTCCTTGGGGTAAAACGGCGGTCCTGATAGGTAGCCCCCATGACGAACGCAAGCGATTTGAACGATTCTACCATTATTGGGGCCGAAGCCGCACATTTCGGAAAGATGGCGGCGGATTGGTGGGACCCCAAGGGGTCGAGCGCGATGCTGCATCGACTCAACCCGCCCCGGCTGCGCTATATTCGCGAGCAGATCGACCTGCACTGGAACGCCGATGGTCAGGGCTTCACGCCCTTGAAGGGCAAGCGCGCGCTGGACGTCGGATGCGGCGCGGGGCTGCTGTGCGAGCCGCTGGCGCGACTCGGCGCAGAGGTGACGGGGCTTGACGCCGCGCCGGAGAATGTCGCGGTCGCCGCCGCCCATGCCGCACAGTCGGGCCTCGAGATTCATTACCGCGCGGGCAGCGTCGAGGGGCTGGCGGGCGAGACGTTCGATCTCGTCACCTCGCTGGAGGTGATCGAGCATGTGTCCGATCCGGCGCGATTCGTGCGCGGGTTGGCCGATGCGCTGGCGCCGGGCGGGCTGATGATCCTGTCGACGCCCAACCGCACGCCGCTGTCGAAGCTGGCGCTCATCACGCTGGCCGAGGGGACCGGGCGAATCCCCAGGGGCACGCATGACTGGTCGAAGTTCCTGACGCCTGACGAACTGTCGGCGCTGCTGACCGAGGCCGGGCTGACGGTGCGCGACGTGCGAGGACTGAGTTATTCGCCGACCAAGGGCTTCATGGTCAGCGACTCGACCGCGCTCGATTATTTCGTGACGGCGACCCGCTAATCTCCCCTCCCCTTCAGGGGAGGGGCCGGGGGCGGGGCGCTTCCGCAAGCCCTGCGCCCGTCGACAGGCCCCACCCCACCCCCTCCCCTGAAGGGGAGGGGCTCGTTCGGGATACCCGCATGCCATCTTTCGACCGCTCTACAATTCTAAACCCGAACCGCCTCCTGATCCTACTCGCCGTCGCACTGGTCGCCCGCGCGCTGACCTTCGGCAATCCGGTGGTCCATGTCGATGAGGAGTTCTATTTCTTCACCGGCCATTCGATGTGGCAGGGGGCATGGCCGTTCGTCGACGTCTGGGACCGCAAGCCGGTCGGGCTTTTCCTGCTCTATGCCATACCCGCCGCCTTCGGTTTTCCGGCAGGCATCTGGGTCTATCAGATGATGGCACTGGCGAGCGTGGTGGCGACCGCATGGCTGATCGCACGGATGGCGGAGCGACTCGGCTGGGGCGCGGGCGCGACGGCGGCGGGGATCGCCTATATTCTGTGGCTCGACCTGCTGGGCGGTCAGGGCGGACAGGCGCCGGTCTTCTACAATCTGGTGATGATGGGCGCCGCCTGGGCGATCCTCGAATCGGATCGGCGGGGGGTGCGCAGCCTGGGACTGCTCGCGATGGCGCTGGTCGGCATCGTGCTCCAGATCAAATATTCGGCAGTGTTCGAGGGGGTGGTGTTCGGCCTCTGGCTGCTCGCCAGCGAATGGCGACGGCGCCGGTCACCGGCTGCATTGGTCCTCTACGGCACGGCACTGGTTGCCGTATCGCTCGCGCCGACCGCGCTGGCGGCGGGCGTCTATGCCGCGATCGGGCAGTGGGACGCCTTTCTCTACGCCAATTTCCTCTCGATCTTTCATCGCAATCCCGATCCGCTGGGCGAGTTGGCGGGCAATCTGGGGCAGATGGTCCTGATCCTGTCGCCGATCGTCACACTGGCGGTGCTGGGGCTGAAGCGGACGGAGCGCGACAGCGAGCGGACGTTCCTCGCCGTCTGGCTGGGCGCGGGCGTGGTCGGCGTGCTGCTGTTCCGGCCGTGGTTCGACCATTATGGCCTGCCGATCCTGCTTCCGGCCTGCACAGCCGCCGCCGCGATGCTGGGCCGCGAGGACTGGCGGCGGCGTCATACCCCGGCCCTGCTGCTGACCGTGGCGCTGGCAGGGCAGATCGTGCTGCTGTCCCTGCGCCACGAGCGCGGCGACGCGACCGAGTTCGCCGCCTTGTCACAGGCGGTCGGCAAGGGGCCGGGGTGCCTGTACGTCTATTCGGGCAGCACCATGCTCTATGTCGCGACCCAGCGTTGCACCCTGTCGCACTGGATTGTCCCTGCGCATCTCAGCCGCGCGCGCGAAGCCGGGGCGACCGGCGTCGACCAGGATGCGGAGATCACCCGCATCCTCTCGCAGCACCCCGCCGTCGTCGTGATGCGCCCACCCTATAATGGCGAGCGAGCCGCCGCCCATGCGCGCGTGCTGGCGGCGATGGCGGATGGCTATCGGCTGGCCGCGAAACTGCCGATGGGCAATGAGATGATCCGCGTCTATAAATCCGCGCGATGAAACGCCTTCTCGCCTCGATCCATGACGTGTCCCCCCGGTTCGAGGGAGCGGTCGACGCGCTGTTCGACCGGCTGTCGGGGCATCTGGGCGGTCCGCGCCTGGCCATGCTGGTCATCCCCGACCATTGGAACAGCGCGCCGATCGCGCCGGGCACGCCCTTCGCCACGCGCCTGCGCGACTGGGCGGACATGGGGATCGAGATGTTCGTCCATGGCTGGTCGCACAAGGACGACATGGTCCATACCGACTCGAAAACTGCGCTGAAGGCCAGGCACATGACCGCCGGCGAAGGCGAATTCGTCGGCTTGCCCCGCGCCGAAGCCCTGCGGCGGATGCAGCGCGGCACCGCGCTGATCGAGGATATCATCGGCCGCCGCGCGACCGGCTTCATCGCGCCCGCCTGGCTCTATTCGGATGAAGCACGCCTCGCATTGGGGGATGCGGGTTTCGGACTGGCGGAGGATCATTTCCGCGTCTGGACGCCGACTGACGGCAAGATTATCGCACGCGGCCCCGTCGTCACCTGGGCGAGTCGCTCGCGCGGGCGGCAGTTGAGTTCGCTCGCCGCCGCCGCCGTGCTGCGCCATGGCCTGCGCCCGACGCCAGTCGCCCGTGTCGCGGTGCATCCGGGCGACAATGGCGTGCCCGCTTTGCTCGACAGCATCGACAAGACCTATGCGCGCCTCGCCCGTACGCATCGGCCGTCACGCTACGCGGACCTTCTCGCCGCCTGAATCAGCGCGCGGCCAGCGTATGGAGGTAGCGATGCCGCGCCTCCGACCCGCGCGGATATTGGCGGAGGGCCTTTTCCTCGCTCGTGGTCAGCATGAACTTGCGATAGCCCTTGCCCGTCAGGCACTGTTCGACATCGCCGACCTGGATCGCCTGAAGCATTTGCTTTTGCCGATCCGGTTGCGTGCGGCGAACAGAGAACATCCAGTCATCGCCAGCGTCGGCGGGGCTGGGAAAATTCATCAGGCGATCCGCCGTCTCGAACCCCCGGATGAAGCGCTTGGCCGGTTCGTCCTGCGCTACGTCGCGGAAGTAACCGATCTTGGCGCATTCCACCGAATCGGCACGATACTGGTCATAGTGGATGCCTGGCTTGCCCCAGCTTGCCACCCGATCGCGCGAGGCCGCCGACGCCGTGGCGGAACAGGCCAGCAGGGCCAGCGCAACCACCGCCCGCGTCACGACGCAGCCTCCGTACGCGCCGCCAGTTGATGCAGATACCGATGCCGCGCCTCTGACCCGGCCGGATAACGCTTCAACGTCCTCACTTCACCGCGCGAGAGCTGGAAGCGGGAATAGCCCTTGTCCGCCAGGCAACGCTCGACATCACCGACTTGGATCGCATGAAGTCGGCGTTTCTGCCGGTCGGGCTGGGTCCGCAGAATCGAATTGATCCAGTCGCTGGCACCGCCGCCGCCGTTCAGGTTGTTGTCTGCCGCCGTGAAGCCCGTGATGAACCGCTTCGCCGGATCGTCCTGCGAGACGTCACGGAAATAGCCGATCTTCGCGCACTCGACCGAATCGGTGCGATACTGGTCGAAGGTGACGCCGGGCTTACCCCAGCTTTCAATCGGGGGACGGTCGGCCGCCCGTGCCGCGCCCGAGGACGCCAGCATGATGCCCATCACGACTGCGAAGCCACGACTCATCGACCGTCTCCCATGACATTTTGTCATGATGACAGACTCGCGAGGGCTGCGAAAGCTCCGTTCCGGCTTAGGCGACGGCCTGCAACTGAGTGCCCTGGTCGAGCAATTGCTGATAGCGCGCGATCAGCGCCTCGGCATGGTCGCGGTCGCTGAACACCTTGCCCGCCGCTACGCGCGCGGCATTGCGCAGCACGCGCTGGTCGCGCGACAGCAGCCGCTCGATCGCCTCGGCACAGGCCGCCCCGTCGCGCGCGCGGAAGGTCTCGGCGAATAGCGGGTTCGCCACTTCGGCACAGCCGCCATAGTCCGGCACCACCAGCGGCAGGCCGGAGGCCAGCGCTTCGGACGCCACCAGTCCGAACGTCTCCGTCTCGCAGCCATGGACCAGCGCGTCGCAGCTGGCCATGATCCGGGCGAGGCGCGGGCGGTCATAGACCGGGCGGAACAGGCGGATGTGCGGGCTGCCCGCGATCCGCTTCTCCAGCGTGCGGCTGGCGACGCCGCCGCCGATCAGGATCAGGCCGACCGGCCGGGTCGAGGCCACCCGCTCGACCGCGTCGATGACCATCGGCCAGCGCTTTTCGGGATGATGCCGCCCCAGCCCCAGCAGCAGATGCGCGCCCTCCGGCAGCGCGCACTGCGCCAGCAGCGCGGTGCGCAACCGTTCGTCGCGGTGGTCGGGCGAGAAGAAATGCCGCTCGATACCCAGCGGAATCCCCTCGTCCACCCGCACCCCGCGCTTGCCCAGGCGCTTCACCAGCGCCGGGCCGTTGGACAGCACCAGGTCGTAATGGTCGAGGAAGCGGTTCATGTAGCGGCTGTACCAGCTGAACCAGTCCTCCACCCGCTCCTGCGCGACGAGGCCGTCGAGCCAGCGGACCGGATAGGTGCCGACATTGTCGTTGTGCATGAAGAAGACCTTCTTCGCGCGCCCCTGCCACCCGGCGACGAACCAGGCGGGCTTGGCGGGCGAGGAAACCTCGACGATGTCGGGGTCCAGCTCGTCGAGCAGGCGGCAGACCGGCGCGGAGTCCCAGAACATGCCGTAATTGGTGTCCAGGATCAGGCGCGGCGCCTTGATATAGATGATCTTGCCGCCGCCGGGGCGCTCCTCGACCACGTCCTCGGTGCCGGGCGCGAGCACGATCAGCTCATGGCCCATCTCGGCCAGGATCGACATCTTGCGGTCGATATAGGTCCGCACGCCCCCGCCGGTGGGGGAGTAGAATTCGTTGACGTCGACGATGCGCATCGTCCGTTCCCTCAATCCACCGGGCCGAAACCGCCCAGCCCCCGCAGATATTGGGCTCGGATGGTCGTCGTTGCCACCCCATTGGGCACATCGATCAGCGCGGAGGCGAGCGGCGGCTTGCGGCGGCCGAGCTTGGTATTGGCCGGGAAGCCCGCGCCGTCGCTCCAGAAATTGAACTTGTTCTTGCCGTCGCGGTCATGGGTGAAGAGCAGCGCATAGCGGCCGGGATGCGGCACGCGGATGCACATCGCGATCGGCCCGCCGCCCGCCGGAGTCGGCACCTGGACACGGCGGAAGGTCTTGCCCGCGCGAACCAGCACGCCGTCGTCCTGCAGGAAATCCTCCTCGTTCGCCGGATAGAGTTCTAGCTTGAGGTTGCCCTTGCGGTCCTTCAGTCCCTCGATCCGCGCCAGGATGGCGGGACCGCCGCCATTGGTGCAGGCCGCCGCATCGCTGCCCAGCACCTGCGCACCCGCCACCTGCGGCACGGCCGCCACGGTCACCACAGCGACCACCATCATCTTCATCACGCGAATCATGCGCGCACCTTCCGAACCAATGCCGTCAGACCGAACCCTGCGATCAGCACGACATGGACCAGCAGGGTCAGTGCCGCGGTGAACGCGATCAGCTCACTCAATTCCTGATCCTGCCCGATCAACAGGATCGCAAAATTGGCAAAAAGAAGGTCCTTGTTGGGCACCAGCGGCAGGCGCGAGACGAGCAGCCGCGCCGCCGACAGGAACAGCCACATGCCCAGCGACACGCTGGGCATCCCGTAATGCCACGCCAGCGCGACGAGCAGCGAGTTGGCGATCAGGCGGATGCAGTGGACCATGAAGACCCACCAGAGGGTCTTGCGATCGAGCGAGAAGACCCGCCGCGAAAAGATCAGGAAAGGCAGCGAGGTCGCCATGACGATCGCGATCGATCCCCAGACCAGCCGCAGCTGTTCCGGCGTCAGCAGCTCGCGACCGACCGGCAGGGCCAGCCCGATCATCAGCAGCGTGATGGCATTGCCCGCAATGGCCGACAGGATGCCGACGTCCTTGACCGCGCCGAAGGGGGCGGCGACCATCTTCGCATTGGCGCGCGCCCAGGCGTAGAAATAGGCCTCACCCGAATAGCTGAACGCCACTTCGTTCGCGATCCGCTTGCGGATCAGCGCGGCCATGCCGCTGATCGGGATGCCCCACAGCCGCCGGAAGATGATATAGTCGCCGATCGGCAGCGCCATGTAGAGGCCGACAAAGACGATGTAGAAGAGCGGATTGGTCGGCACCGAATGGCTGAGGCCGACCAGACCGCGCCCGAGCAGTTCATGCCCCAACCCGACGATCATGGCGAGCGTCAGCACGCCGCCGATAATGGCGGGCCAGCGGTTCTTGACCGTCTTCAACGGCTCCAGCGCGGCCATGTCGCGCGCCACCGGGCCGCTCTCGCCGCCCGCTCCGGGGGCCAGGCCGCCAGGCAGGGCCTGTTGCGGGGTCATGGGATCATCTCGTTCATTCTGCACGTTATGGAGATTCCTCGGCGGCGTTCGCCGGTGGCGCCCGCTAACCTCAACACTGCTTTCTCGCACCTGAATAAGAATTCATCCTCTGTCGCGCGATTGTGTCCACCTTAGGGCTGAAACTGACATAATTCAGCGACAAGCGGCGATTAGCGCTCCGATTATCGACCCGCCCCATGTCCCCCGGAGCCTATGCCCGCCGATCATATCCTGACCTATGCCCTGGCGATGCGCGGCGGCGTGGAAGCGGCACTGGGCCGGATGCTGCCCGGCTGGCTGAACCGGGGCCGGCGCGTCACGCTGATCCTGGGCGACGAGGCCGGCCAGTTCCAGGGCGGCGTGCCGATGGGCGTCGAGACGGTGACGCTGGGGCACCAACGCTATGGCGGGCTGTGCCGTGCATTGCCTTCGGCGATCGAGCGGGTGCGGCCCGATATCGTCTTCTGTCCGGGCAATCACTATACCGCCATGGCCGCCTGGACACGCGCGCGGCTGGCCGGGGCCTGTCCGCCGATCGTCGCGAAAATGTCCAACGCGGTCGATCGCGGCGACCAGCCATTGCCGATCGCCTGGGGCCAGCGGCAATGGCTGGCGGGACACCGGCTGTTCCTGGACGCGCTGGTCGCGATGACCCCGGCGACCGCGCGGGAAGCGCAGGGCGCCACCGGGCTGTCGGTCGCGGTCATCCCCAATCCGCCGACGCTGCTCGACCCCAAGGCCGCTCCACACGTCACGGCGCCGGGCCGTCGCATCCTGGGCGTCGGGCGGCTGGAGCCACAGAAGCGCTGGGACCGGCTGATCACCGCGATGACCCATCTGCCCGAGGATGTCGGCCTGACGATATTGGGCGAGGGCAGCCTGCGCCCGGCTCTCACCGCGCAAATCGAGATACTGGGCCTGTCGCACCGGGTATCGCTGCCCGGCCACAGCGCCCATGCGCCCGCCGCGATGGCGGCGGCGCAGGTGGTGGCGCTGCCCTCCGACTATGAAGGCGTGCCCGGCGTGCTGCGCGAGGCGCTGGCGGTCGGGACGCCGGTGGTCGCGACCGATTCGAGTCCGGCGGTGCATGAGATCGTCTCCCATCCCTCGCTGGGCACGATCGTCCCGCGCGAGGATTTGGGGGCGCTGGTCGCGGCGCTTCGCCACTGGCTCGACCCGGTGGTGCCGCGCCCCGAACCCGTGCCGCAACCGGGGCAGGATTCGGCCGAGCGTTATCTGGCGCTGTTCGATTCGATCGTCGCGGCACGAGGCCGCCGGGCACCCCGTGAGACAGGGGCCGAGACGGGGCCGCTCGAACCCGCGCTGGTCGGGTAGAGTGGCGCGGGCTTACCAGGCCGATCGTCATTCATTCCATTCCTCCCCTGCAAGGGGAGGTGGCAGGCCGAAGGCCTGACGGAGGGGTGTCCCGCTGAAAGAGGTGGTCAACGATCGCCGCCGGTGACACCCCTCCCCTTGCAGGGGAGGAGTAAGGACGATCCGCTCCGAATGTCGACCGGTCTTGGAGTTGAAAGCGATCAGCATTGCACGGTTTTAGCCCCTCCCCTGAAGGGGAGGGGTGAGCAGAGTTGATCGTTTTCGACTCTAAATATCGACCTCGGCGCGGGCGGTCTCGCCGTCCTGCTCGGCCTCGCGTTCCGACCGGCGCTGGAGCGCGGACTTGGCCATGGCGGTCATCGGATCGGCCAGCGCCAGCCCGAGGATACCGAACAGCGCGCTCGCCATGATCTGGGTCGACAGGGTCAGCGCGGGCGGCAGGTCGACGGTGCGCTTGGCGACCATCGGCACCACGACATAACCGTCGAAGGTCTGCACGATCAGATAGGTGCCGATCGCCCAGAAACCCGTGTCCTGCCCCGCCGAAAAGCCGACCGCGATCATCAGCGCGCCGGTGATGATCGCCCCGATATTGGGGATGAAGGCCAGGATGCCCGCGATGATCCCCAGCAGCAGCGCCATCGGCACGCCGCCGATCATCAGCGCGATGCCGGTCAGCACCCCCTCCACCGCCATGCCCAGCAGGCGCCCGGCGAGCAGGCGGCGCAGCGTGGACATGACGCGCCCTTGCGTGATCGCGAATTCGGCGCGGGCGGCACGCGGCACGAACCATTGCAGGCCGCGTGCATAGCCTTCGGGGTCCATCGCCAGGAACAGGCCGATGATCAGGATCATGAACATCGTCGTGACCGCGCCCACCGCCGTCCCGACCCAGGAGGTCAGCTTGCCGATCGACCCCACCGACTGTTTGAGCAGGCCGTTGATGTCCGACGTCTTGGGCATCATGCCCTGCTCGGCCAACCAGCCGGTCACGCGGCCCGCCTGCGTCTCCAGCGTGGAGCGAAGCTGCGTCACCTGCTGCGTCACCTCGACGCCGGTCAGGAAGAAGGTGCCGAGCAGGAATATGGTCACCGCCAGCACGACGATCAGCAGCCGCCAGCCGCGCCCGATGGGCAGCACCCGGCCGAGCAGCCGCACCCCGCCATCGAGCAGCGTGGCGAAGACCAGCCCGGCAAAGATCACCAGCAGCGGCTGGACCAGCAGCACCGTCACCGCCATCGCGGCGATCAGCCCCAGCCAGATCGCCGCGCGCGTCAGCTCCCGCCGGACAAAGCCCTCCCGGAACTCGATCGGGGCCGGGCGGTCGGTCAGCGGGGCCTGGTCGCTCATTGCGGGGTGCCGTCGCCGGTCTTCACGGTGGTCGGGTGCAGCGACAGGCCCGCCCGGCCCGACCGCAGCGAGGTCCACCAGGTGACCGGGTTGAGCGTCGTATCGCCGTCCAGGCTGAAGGTCACGAACTCGGCCCGGCCGCCGATATTCTCATAGGGAACCGCCCCGCCCAACCCCAGTTCGGCCAGCGAGAAGCGGCTGTCGGCCGAACGGTCGCGATTGTCGCCCATCAGGAAGACGTGATCGGCCGGGATGGTGATCGCCGGGTAATTGTCGCCTGGGCTCCACCCCATTTCGACGGTGTCGTAACGGCGGCCATTGGGCAGCGTCTCGGTCACGATCGGCAGGTGGCAGACCCATTGGCCGTTCGCGGTACGGACACGCGCCTGGTCGCCATAGTCGGTGCACGGGCTGTTCGTGTCGATGGGGATGTCGATATAGTGGAGCGGACCGCGCTGCACCGGCTTGCCGTTCAGGATCACCGTGCCGTCGCGCACCGCCAGCGTATCGCCGGGCAGGCCGATCACCCGCTTGATATAGTCGTTATGCGTGCCCGGCGGCGTCACGATCACGACGTCGCCGCGCCTGGGCAGCGAGCCGAAGACCCGGCCATGGATGAAGGGCAGCTGATAGCTCCAGCTCGCCTCGGGCTGGCGCAGCACCACCGACTTGAAGATCGCGACCGGGTTGGGGATGGTCGGCGAGATATAGGACCAGCCATAGGCGAACTTGCTGACGACCAGCCGGTCACCGACGCGCAGACCCGGCAGCATCGATTCGGACGGGATGTAGAAGGGCTTGGCGATGAAGCTGTGGAAGCCCAGCACGATCAGCAGCAGCCAGAACAGCCCCTTGACCTCGGCCCACCAGTCGGTGCCCTTTTTCTTGGCCGGCACCTGGGGCGGTGGTGGTGCGCCCACCGTCGGGTCGCCCCCCGGCTGATGGGTCGGCGAGCCTGGGTTCGTGTCCAACACCGCGTCCTTCATGCGGAAACTTCCGGTCGTGCCTCGATCACGACAAAGGCCTGCGCCCAGGGGTGATCGTCGGTCATGGTCAAGTGGATATGGGCGACGTGGCCCGCCGGGGTCATCGCGTCAAGCCGTTCGCGCGCGCCGCCGGTCAAAGACAGGGTTGGCGCGCCGCCGGGCAGATTGACGACACCGATGTCGCGCATGAACACGCCCCGCGAGAAACCCGTGCCGACCGCCTTGGAAAAGGCCTCCTTGGCGGCGAAGCGCTTGGCGTAGGTGCCCGCACGGGTGAAGGGGCGTTTGGCGGCCTTGGCCTGCTCGACCTCGGTGAAACAGCGCGCCTCGAACCGGCCGCCATGCCGGTCGAGCGCGGTCTGGATGCGCTCGATATTGCAGAGGTCGGAGCCGAGACCGATGATCACGCCATCCTCCCCGGCACGGGGAGGGGGACCATCGCGGAGCGATGGTGGAGGGGGTTCTCCACCACGCGAGTCGTTTGGGGCACCCCCCCTCCACCAGCCTGCGGTGTGAGAGCGAGATTGTGCCCCCGGCACAATCTTGGCTTGCCGGGGGCAAGCCAAAGCTCCCACACCCCCTCCCCGTGCCGGGGAGGATTCACCGAGCGATATCCATCGCGGTGCGCATCTTGCGTACGACTTCGGGCAGGCCGACGAACACCGCATCCGCGATCAGGAAATGGCCGATGTTCAGCTCGCGCACCTGCGGGATGGCCGCAATCGGTGCGACATTGTCGTAGGTCAGGCCGTGGCCCGCATGAACCTCGATCCCGTTCTTCGCCGCCAGCGCCGCCGCGTCCGACAGACGACGCAGTTCCTCGGTGCGTTCGGGGCCGTCCAGCTCGGCATAGCGGCCGGTGTGAAGCTCGACGACAGGGACACCCAGATGCAGCGCCGCCTCGATCTGGCGGGGATCGGGTTCGATGAACAGCGAGACGCGGATGCCCGCCTCGCCCAGCTTCGCGACCATGGGCGCCAGCCACTCGCGCTGCCCGGCGGCGTCCAGCCCGCCCTCGGTCGTCCGCTCCTCGCGCTTTTCGGGCACGATGCACGCGGCGTGGGGGCAGTGCTTCAGCGCGATCGCGAGCATTTCCTCGGTCGCGGCCATCTCCAGGTTGAGCGGCACGGTCAGTTCCGCCGACAGCCGCGCGATGTCGTCGTCGGTGATGTGGCGCCGGTCCTCGCGCAGATGCGCGGTGATGCCGTCCGCGCCTGCCTCTGCCGCGACCAGCGCCGCCTTCACCGGATCGGGATAGCCCGCCCCGCGCGCATTCCGCACGGTCGCGACATGGTCGATATTGACGCCCAGGCGCAGATGCTCGGTCATGCCGCCGCGCGGCTCCCCGGCTTGATCGCAGGGATTGCGGCCAGTTCGGGCGGCAGGGCGTCGGGGCTGTAGCTCGGCACGTCGAGCCGGATCAGCGGGAAGAAGGGCACGCCCAGATCGGCCGCGCCGTTGGAGCGATCGACCAGCGAGGCCGCCGCGATCGTCTCGCCCCCCTCGCGCGCGATGGCGGCGATCGCCTCGCGGCTGGACAGGCCGGTCGTGACCACGTCTTCCATCATCAGCACCTTCTGCCCCTGCTCCAGCCGGAAGCCGCGACGCAGGTGGAAGGTTCCCTCGGGCCGCTCCAGGAACATGCCCGGCACGCCCAGCGCGCGCGCCATTTCATGGCCGACGATCACGCCGCCCATGGCGGGGGCGACGACGGCGCTGACCTGCGCCCTGATGTCCGCCGGAATCTTCGCGGCCACCGCCTCGCACAGCCGGGCGGCGCGGGCCGGGTCCATCAGGACGCGCGCGCATTGCAGGTAGCGCGGGCTGCGCAGCCCCGAAGAGAGGATGAAATGCCCTTCGAGCAGCGCCTCGGCGGCACGGAACTCGGCAAGGACGTCTTCATCGGTCATGGGGCAACTCCGGCATCGGTCAGATGACCCGGCCTCATAGGATCGCCCCGCCCCCCGCGCAATCTGGCATGTGACGCTGTAGGGTTGAGGGGGCGAAGTCCCGTGCTATAGTCCCCCTAACAAAAACGACATGAGGCCCCGTCAAAGCTCGTCGGACGACCGATGGACAGGCGAGGGAGATGGGAGACGAGAGCGGGATGAGCGAGGTCAAGCGCATGTCCGGACCCCGGAGGATGAGGATGCCCAAACGCATGAAGGCGATCGCGATCGCCGCCGGGATGGGATGCGCCGCGCTGTCGGGTGTCGCCTTCGCGACTCCGGCCGCGCGCCCCACGACTCAAACCGCCGCACCCGCACCGCAGGCCGCCGCCGAGGGCGGGGGCGTCTCCAACACCGCGCCGACCAGTGCGGCCGCCCCCGCCACCGCCGCGCCGACCAGCCCGCTGCTGGCGCAGGACGGCGCCCCCGCGACGACGATCGATCCCAATGTCGGCCTGCCGATCGACGGCCGCTTCGGGCTTCAGCCGCAGGTGACGAAGAACGGCGAGTTCGCGCACTGGATGCACAATGACGTGCTGGTGCCGGTCATCACCGTGATCTGCGTGCTCGTCCTGCTGCTGCTCGCCTGGGTCGTGTTCCGCTATCGCCGCGCCGCCAATCCGGTGCCGTCCAAGACCAGCCACAACACGCTGGTCGAGGTGCTGTGGACGCTGGGGCCGGTCGTGATCCTTGTCCTGATCGCCATCCCCTCGATCGGGCTGCTCCAGGCGCAGTTCAAGCCCGCCCCCGCAGGTGCCGTCACGCTGAAGGCGATCGGCAACCAGTGGTACTGGACCTATCAATATCCGGACCATGGCGGGATCGAGATCACCGCCAACATGCTGAAGGAAAAGGATCAGGTGGCCCCCGGTGAGCGCGCGCGCACCGATGCCGACGGTCCCCGCCTGCTGGCGGTGGACAATCGCATCGTCCTGCCCGTCGGCGTGCCGATCCGCCTGATCACCACGTCCAACGACGTCATCCACAGCTGGGCGATCCCGGCCTTCTGGATGAAGCTGGACGCGGTGCCCGGCCGGTTGAACGAGACGAGCTTCACCATCGAGAAGCCGGGTCTCTATTTCGGCCAGTGTTCGGAGCTGTGCGGCGCGCGCCATGGCTTCATGCCGATCGCGGTGCAGGCGGTGCCCCCGGCGCAGTTCGCCGCCTGGGTCGCGGCGAAGGGCGGCAAGATGCCGGGTTCGGTCGCGCCATCGGCGGCGGTCATCCCGCAGCCGGGTGCCGAGGGCTCGAAGGTCGAAGCCAGCCAGGCCCATGCCGCCGAGGCGGTGACGGGTCCGGCCGACAACACGTCCACCCCCGCCCAGTCCCCCACCTCCGCGCAGGGCGCCACCGGGAATCCGGCTGGCCCCGGCAACGCTGGACAATAAGCCATGACCGACACCGCACTTCACCCCGGATCGGCATTTGTCGGTCATGAGGATCACCACCACGCGCATCATGACGCCGATCACAAGCCCGGCTTCTTCGCGCGCTGGTTCCTGTCGACTAACCACAAGGACATCGGCACCCTCTATCTGATCTTCGCGATCGTGGCGGGGATCATCGGCGGCGCGATCTCCGGCCTGATGCGCGCCGAGCTGCGCGAACCGGGCATCCAGTATCTGGGGATCTGGGCCGGGATGCTCCACGGCGGCGCGCAGAGCCTCGACCAGTCGCTGCACCTGTGGAACGTGCTCATCACCGCGCACGGCCTGATCATGGTGTTCTTCATGGTGATGCCCGCGATGATCGGCGGGTTCGGCAACTGGTTCGTGCCGATCATGATCGGCGCGCCCGACATGGCGTTCCCGCGCATGAACAACGTGTCCTTCTGGCTGCTGATCCCGGCCTTCACCCTGCTGCTCGCCTCGCCCTTTTTCGGGTCGGGCGCGGGCGTCGGCTGGACCGCCTATGCCCCGCTATCGACCTTCGGCGAGCCGGGTCCGTCGGTCGACATGGCGATCCTGGCGCTCCATCTGGCGGGTGCGTCGTCGATCCTGGGCGCGATCAACTTCATCACCACCATCTTCAACATGCGCGCGCCGGGCATGACCCTGCACAAGATGCCGCTGTTCGTCTGGTCGGTGCTGGTCACCGCCTTCCTGCTGCTGCTGTCGCTGCCGGTGCTGGCCGCCGCGATCACCATGCTGCTGACCGATCGCAATTTCGGCACGACCTTCTTCGATCCCGCCGGTGGCGGCGACCCGATCCTGTACCAGCATCTGTTCTGGTTCTTCGGCCACCCCGAAGTGTACATCATGATCCTGCCGGGCTTCGGCATCGTCAGCCAGATCATCGCGACCTTCAGCCGCAAGCCGGTCTTCGGCTATCTCGGCATGGCGTACGCCATGGTCGCGATCGGCGTGGTCGGCTTCGTCGTGTGGGCGCACCACATGTTCGCCACCGGCCTGTCGGTGAACACCAAGATGTATTTCACCGCCGCGACGATGATCATCGCGGTGCCGACCGGCATCAAGATCTTCTCGTGGATCGCGACCATGTGGGGCGGATCGCTGACCTTCAAGACGCCGATGGTCTGGGCGATCGGCTTCATCTTCATGTTCACCGTCGGCGGCGTGACCGGCGTCGTGCTCGCGAACGGCGGCATCGACGACTATATGCACGACACCTATTATGTCGTGGCGCACTTCCACTACGTCCTGTCGCTGGGCGCGGTGTTCGCGCTGTTCGCGGGCTTTTACTACTGGTTCCCGAAGATGTCGGGGAAGATGTATAACGAGCTGCTCGGCCAACTGCATTTTTGGGTGTTCTTCATCGGCGTGAACCTGCTGTTCTTCCCGATGCACTTCCTGGGCCTGCAGGGCATGCCGCGTCGCTATCCCGATTACCCGGATGCCTTCGCACTGTGGAACAAGGTCGCGACGCATGGCTATGAGATCATGGCCGCAGGGATGGCGATCTTCTTCATCAACCTGATCTGGTCGCTGATCGCGGGCAAGCCCGCGGGCGACAATCCCTGGGACGAAGGCGCGACGACGCTGGAATGGACGCTGTCCAGCCCGCCGCCCTATCACCAGTTCGAGACGCTGCCGCGCATCGACTGATCGCCCTCCATTCGCTCGATCCGAACGAGGCCCCGAAACAGGATTTCGGGGCCTTTTTCATTGCACTTGTGTCATGATAGGAGCGGATCGGTCGAATAGCCCCGCCGATGCGACGAGCGGCGGAACCTTTCATATTTTATTACCAACATTGGCACCAAATTGCCCCGGTCGCCCAGCGGGGGCGGTTAGCGGGTACATATCCAATGATGGGGCGGGATACAGGTGCGGAGCCGGTGACGGCGGCCGTGCGCGAGGGTGCGGATGCGCCCGGCATCGGCGCGGACGTTCGTCGTTCGCCAGTGACGACCGGCGGCGCGATGCTGCCCCTTCTGGCACTGGCGGCCTGTGGCGGCGGGGGCGGCTCTAGCAGCAGCGTTTCCGGCGGCTCGGCGAGCCCCGCCGGTTCGACCACGCCCGTCGTCGTGGTCAGCGCCTCGCCCACCACGACCGAGGCCAGCCGCTTCCTCGCCCAGGCGACGATGGGCGCGACCCGGACCATGATCGATACGGTCGTCTCGCGCGGCTATGACGGCTGGCTGACCGACCAGTTCGCCCTGCCCCGCGCGATCAGCCATTGGGACTGGATGATCGCGGGCGGCTATGACGCCGCCGCCAACCGCAATTCGCTGGCCGGGCTGGACCCGACGCTCTGGCGGCAGATGATCGTCGAGCCGGATCAGCTGCGCCAGCGGATCGGCATGGCGCTGCTCGACATATTGGTGGTGGGCGTCGACGGCGTGACCGATGCCTGGCGCGCGTTCAGCATGGCGGCCTATGTCGACGTGCTGCTCGACAACGCATTCGGCAATTACCGCGACCTGCTGGGCGCGATCACGACCAATTTTGCGATGGCGAGCTTCCTGACCTTCCTCAACAATCGAAAGGGCAATCCGGCGACCGGCGCGCAGCCCGACGAGAATTATGCGCGCGAGTTGATGCAGCTGTTCACGCTGGGCCTCTACCAGCTCAACATGGACGGCTCGGCCAAGACCAATGGCGGCCAGCCGATCGAAACCTATAATCAGGCCGATGTGTCGGGGCTGGCCCGTGTCTTCACCGGCCTCGCCCCGGCGACCAGCGACAGCAGCACGCCCGCGCGCTACCGGATGCCGCTGGTGATGAATGCCGGGATCAACGAGACCGGCCCGGCGAGCTTCCTGGGCACCACGGTCAGCGGCGGCGGCATGGCGGCGATCAGGAGCGCGCTCGACACGATCTTCGCGCATCCCAATCTGCCGCCCTTCGTCTCGCGCCAGCTGATCCAGCGGCTCGTGACCAGCAACCCCTCCCCCGCCTATATCAACCGCGTCGCCAGCGCCTTCGCCGACAATGGCCAGGGCGTGCGCGGCGACATGAAGGCGGTGATCCGCGCCATCCTGCTCGACAGCGAGGCGCGGACCCTGCCCAGCGCCGCCAATGCGGGCAAGCTGCGCGAGCCGGTGCTGCGACTGACCGGCTGGGCGCGCGCCTTCGGGGCGAGTTCCCCCTCCAACGCCTGGGTGATCGGCGACACCTCCAACGCGACCAGCCGGTTGGGGCAGAGCAAGGGTCGCAGCCCCTCGGTCTTCAACTTCTACCGCCCCGGCTACACCCCGCCCGGCACCAGCCTGGCGAGCGGCGGCCTGGTCGCGCCCGAGTTCCAGATCACCAACGAACAGAGCGTCGTCGGCTATGTGAACTTCATGTACGGCCTGATCGCCAACGGCATCGGCGATGTGAAGGCCGATTACACCGCGATCCAGACATTGGCGGCGGACAGCAAGGCGCTGGTCGACGAGGTCAATCTGGTCCTCGCCGCCGGGCAATTGTCGACCTCGACCTTGACGACGATCCGCGGCGCGGTCGACAGCGTGGCGGCGACCGCCGCGAACGGCCCGATCAACCGGATCGGCATCGCCATCCTGCTGGCCATGGCCTCCCCCGAATATCTGAACCTGCGGTGACGAGCATGATGCACGATCAATCCAGGCGCGCCTTCCTGAAGCGCAGCGCGCTGCTCGGCCTGGCCGGGACCGCCACCCCCTTCGTCTCCAGCCTGGCCGCGATCGGCGAGGCGGCGGCGGCCACCGCGTCGGATTACAAGGCGCTGGTCTGCGTGTTCCTCTATGGCGGCAACGACTATGCCAATACGCTGGTCCCCTATGACGAGACGAGCTTTGCCGCCTATCGCGCGGCGCGCGCCAATATCGGCTATCAGCGCGATGCGCTGGCCGCCAGCGTCCTGAACCCCGCCGTCGCGCTGGCCGGTGGACGCAGCTATGCGCTGTCGCCCGCCATGCCCGAAATGGGCCAGTTGTTTGCGGCGGGCAAGATGGCGGTGGCGCTGAACGTCGGCACGCTGGTCGAGCCGACGACCAAGACGCAGTATAGCAGCCGCACCGTCCGGCTGCCGCCCAAGCTGTTCAGCCATAACGACCAGCAAAGCTTCTTCCAAGCATCCAGCCCCGAAGGCGCCACCAGCGGCTGGGGCGGGCGGATCGGCGACGTGTTCCAGAACGGCAACGGCGCGGCCGCGCTGACCTGCATCAACACCAGCGGCAACGCCGTCTATCTGACCGGGTGGACCGCGATCCAATATGCGGTGGGCACCGGCGGCCCGGTCGCGCTGCTCAACAACAGCCGCACGCTTTACGGCTCGTCCTCGGCGCTCGACACGCTGCGCAGCCTGATGACCACCGAATCGAGCTTTGCGATGGCGAGCGAACATGCCCGCATCTCCAAGCGCGCCTTCGACGTACAGGCGCAGTTGAGCAGCGCGCTGGCGGGTGCTCCGGCGAGCAATTTCTCGCTCTTTCCCTCGAACAACAATCTGGCCGACCAGCTGAAGATGGTCGCGCGGATGATTGCAGTCAGCCAGACGTTGGGGCTGAAGCGGCAGGTCTTCTTCGTGTCGATGGGCGGGTTCGACCTGCACGACAACCTGGTCGCGCAGCATCCCGGCCTGTTGTCCAAGGTGTCGGCGGCGATGAAGGCCTTTTACGACACCACCCATGCGCTGGGCGTCGCCAATCAGGTGACCAGCTTCACCGCATCGGACTTCGGCCGCACGCTCCAGTCGAACGATGACGGGTCGGATCATGGCTGGGGCGGGATGCACTTCATCGTCGGCGGCGCGGTGCGCGGGCAGCGTTTCTATGGCAAGGCCCCGATCGTCGGCACCAACACCAATGACGATGTCGGCCAGGGGCGCCTGATTCCCACCATGTCGGTCGACCAATATGCCGCGACGCTCGCCAGCTGGTTCGGGATCGACTCCGGCGGCCTGCGTACCGTGCTGCCCAATATCCGCAACTATGATCCCTCGACCTGGAACCAGGGGTTCATGAGCTGAATTCGAGCCGTGTGACAATATAACATATTGATTTCAGGCAATTCGCCGATCATCTCCAATCGGAAAACTTACGCGTCAGTTTGGCTGGAATGGCTGCCGCCGGGACCCATATGGGCGCCGCGACCAGTTGGTCGCGTCAGAAATTTCCCGAAGGAGCTTCCATGCCCACTCCCGCCAAGGGCTATGCCGCCCAGTCGGCCGAAACGCCGCTCGCCCCCTTCTCGTTCGAGCGTCGCGATCCGCAGGGTGACGATGTCGCGATCGACATCCTCTATTGCGGCGTCTGCCATTCCGACCTGCACACCGCGCGCGGCGAATGGGCAGGCACCCAATATCCGTGCGTGCCGGGGCATGAGATCGTCGGCCGCGTGACCGCTGTCGGCGGCGACGTCACGAAGTACCGGGTCGGCGACCTGGTCGGCGTCGGCTGCATGGTCGACAGCTGCGGCCACTGCCCGTCCTGCCATGACGGCGAGGAGCAATATTGCGAGACGACCGGTTTCGTCGGCACCTATAACGGTCCCGACCCCGTGATGGGCGGCCATACCTTCGGCGGCTATTCCGACCATATCGTGGTCAAGGAAGGCTTCGTCCTGAAGATCAATCATGACGAGGGCGATCTGGCCGCCGTCGCGCCGCTGCTCTGCGCGGGCATCACCACCTATTCGCCGCTGCGTCACTGGAAGGTCGGGCCGGGCCAGAAGGTCGGCATCGTCGGCCTGGGCGGGCTTGGCCATATGGGCGTGAAGATCGCCGCCGCGATGGGCGCCGAGGTCCATGTCTTCTCGACCTCGCCGAACAAGGCCGAGGATGCCAAGCGACTGGGCGCCAAGGGCCTGATCGTGTCGAAGGACGAGGCGCAGATGGCGGAACATGCCAACAGCTTCGACTTCATCCTGAACACGGTCGCCGCGCCGCATAATCTGGACGCGTTCCTGATGCTGCTGAAGCGCGACGGCACGATGACGCTGGTCGGCGTCCCTGATTCGCCGCACCCCTCGCCCTCGGTCGGTGCGCTCGTCTTCCGCCGCCGTTCGCTGGCGGGCTCGCTGATCGGCGGCATCGCCGAGACGCAGGAGATGCTCGACTTCTGTCACCAGCACGGCCTGACCGCCGATATCGAGATGATCGCGATGGACGAGGTCAACACCGCCTATGACCGGATGCAGAAGAGCGACGTTAAGTATCGCTTCGTCATCGACATGGCGACGCTGAAGCAGGGCTGACGCTAGTGCTTTGATCTTGGCACGCCCCTCCCGCAAGCGGGAGGGGATGGGGGAGGGCAGAGTCACGGGCGATAGTCTCGGTGAGACACCTTGCCCTCCCCCCGGCCCCCTCCCGCCTGCGGGAGGGGGTGCGCTTCCGGCGGGCGAGTCCCCCTTCTTCTCCCCTCCCGCCTGCGGGAGGGGGTGCGGTTGGGGCGAGGATGTGGCGCGGCAACAACCGCTTCGATTGCCCCCCCTTCCCACACCGCCTATATGCAGGACCTTCATGTCCAGCATTCCCTCCTCCGTCTTCGTTCCCGCCGACTGGCGCGACTTTCTGGCGCTCACCAAGCCGCGGGTGATGACGCTGGTGGTGTTCACCGGGCTGTGCGGGATGCTGGCAGCTCCGGTCGGTATCGATCCGGTGATCGGCTTCACCGCGATCCTGTGCATCGCGCTGGGCGCGGGCGCGGCGGGGGCGCTGAACCAATGGTATGAGGCCGACCTCGACGCGCTGATGAAGCGCACCGCCAAGCGGCCGCTGCCCGCCGGGCGCATGACGCGCGAGTCGGCATTGCATTTCGGCGTCGGCCTCGCCTGTTTCTCGGTCATCCTGATGGGACTGGCGGTCAATTATGTCGCCGCCGCGATCCTGACCGTCTCGATACTGTTCTATGTGCTGGTCTATACCGTCTGGCTGAAGCGCCGGACGCCGCAGAATATCGTCATCGGCGGCGCGGCGGGCGCGTTTCCGCCGTTGATCGGCTGGGCGGCCGCGACGGGTGAGGTCGCGCTGCTGCCCTTCCTGCTGTTCAGCCTCGTCTTCCTGTGGACGCCGCCGCATTTCTGGGCGCTCGCGCTGTTCGTGAAGACCGATTACGCCAATGCGGGCGTGCCGATGCTGCCTGTGGTCGCAGGCGAGCGGGTGACGCGCGCGCAGATCGGGCTTTACACCATCCCGATGGCCATCGCCGCCGTCGCGCCCTGGCCGCTGGGGCTGACCGGTGCGATCTACGGCGTGATTGCGACGGCAGGCACCGCGCTGTTCGCCGCCTATGCCGCGATCGTCGCCTTCCGGCACACCCAGCCCGAAGACACGATGAAGCCCGAGAAGCGATTGTTCAAATATTCGATTCTCTATCTTTTCCTTCTCTTTGGCGCGCTGGTGGTGGATCGTTGGGCATGACGCCTGACGATTCGAATCGGATTCGCGCCAAGCAGCGTGCCCGCGCCACCGCGATGGCGCTGCTGCTCGGCTTTCTGGTGGTGCTGATCTTCTTCATCACCCTGTCGAAGATCCGGTCGGGCATGCACTGATGCGCCTGACGCGGCAGACCCGGACGGCAGTGTTCGCGGTGTTCGGCGTGGTGTTCATGACCGGCCTCGCCTTTGCCAGCGTGCCGCTCTACCGCATGTTCTGCCAGGTGACGGGCTATCAGGGCACGACCCAGCGCGGCAACCAAGCCCCCGGCAGCGTCCACCGCCAGATCACGGTCAATTTCGACGCCAACGTCTCCTCGCGCCTCGCCTGGACCTTCAAGCCCGAAAATCCGCACGAAACCGTCGATATCGGCGCGCGCGACATGGTGTTCTTCACCGCGACCAACAACGCGAAAGTCCCCGTCACCGGCACCGCAACCTTTAACGTCACCCCCGACCAGGCGGGCCGCTATTTCACCAAGATCCAGTGTTTCTGCTTCACCCAGCAGACGCTCAAACCCGGCGAGACGGCGCGGATGCCGGTGATCTTCTTCATCGACCCGAAGATCCTGAAAGACCCCGACGCGCGCGACATCGAGACCATCACCCTGTCCTACACATTTTACCCGGTGGATTCGGCGAAGAAAGCGGGTTAGCCTGTCCCCAAAATAGCAAAAACATAGGGACGGGATCATGGCTGGCGCGAAGAACCACGACTATCATATCCTGCCGCCGAGCCCCTGGCCGCTGGCCAGTTCGATGTCGGCGCTGCTGATGGCCTCGGGCGCGATCATGTGGATGCACAGCGTGCAGGGCGGCGGCTGGGCGTTCCTGGCGGGCCTGGCGGCGGTGCTGTTCTGCATGGGCAGCTGGTGGGCGGACGTGGTGCGCGAGGCGCATCATGGCGACCATACCCCGGTCGTGCAGCTGCATTTCCGCTATGGCATGATCCTGTTCATCGCATCCGAAGTGATGTTCTTCGTCGGCTGGTTCTGGGCCTTTTTCGACTTCTCGCTCTTCCCGACCGCGATGAGCATCGTCGACGGACAGGTCGAGCGTGCGGCCGAGGGTGCCGCCGCCGTCGCCGCGACCTGGCCGCCCAAGGGGCTGGAGGTCATCGACGCCTTCAAGCTGCCCTTGCTCAACACGCTGATCCTGCTGACCAGCGGCACCACCGTCACCTGGGCTCACCATGCGCTGATCCACAACCAGCGCGGCGGCGAGAAGAAGGGGCTATGGGGCGCGCTGGGCGTCGGCGACCGCGACGGCGTGCTGAAGGGGCTGTGGCTGACAGTGATCCTGGGCCTGATCTTCAGCGCGATCCAGGCCTATGAATACATGCACGCGCCCTTCCCCTTCAAGGGCATCAACTATGGCGCGGCCTTCTTCATGGCGACCGGCTTCCACGGTTTCCACGTCATCGTCGGCACCATCTTCCTGATCGTCTGCCTGATCCGCGCCTATCGCGGCGACTTCACGCCCCGCCAGCATTTCGGGTTCGAGGCGGCGGCCTGGTACTGGCATTTCGTCGACGTGGTGTGGCTGTTCCTGTTCGTCACCGTCTATGTCTGGGGTGGCTGGGGCGCGCCGGTTCATAGTGGCTGAGTTTACCCCGCCTACCATCGCGCAGGCTGCGTTTCAGGGGCTGTGTCCGCGTTGCGGCCAGCCCCATTTGTTTGCCGGACCGATCTTCTCGACGCAGGTCGTGACCTTTGCCGACCGCTGCGCCGCGTGCGGGCTGGATTTCACCCGATTCAATGTCGGGGACGGCCCGGCGGCGTTCCTGACCCTGATCCTGGGCACCATCATCACCATCGCGGCGATCACCGTCGAGCTGACGCTGCATCCGCGGCTCTGGCTGCAAATGGCGATCTGGCTGCCGCTGACCGCGATCGGCGTGGTCTATAGCTTGCGCATCGCCAAGGGCGCGCTGATGGCGGCGGAGTATCGCAACGAGGCGCGCGAGGGCGCCGTCGTCCGCCCCGACGAAGACCCGGACGCATGAAGCGCCTGCCCATCGTCCCCACGCTGATCGTCGGTCTGGCGGTCGCGGCGATGATCGCGCTGGGGCTGTGGCAGCTGCTCGACCGACTGCCCAAAAAGGAAGCCTATCTGGCGCAGCTCGCCGCCAATCCGGCGCGCCCCGTCATCGCCTTTCCACTGTTCCCGGATGACAGCCTGCTCTTTCGCCGCACGGTTGCCGATTGCCACCCGCCCGTCGCCATCCGTCGCGCGGGTGCCGGGGCGGCGGGATTCCGCCTGATCGCCACCTGTTCGGTGCCGCAAGGGTCGATGCAGGTCCAGCTCGGCACGACGCACGATCCGCGCGCGGTGAGCGATTGGCCGGGCGGTCGGGTGACCGGCTATGTCTCGCATGCGCCCGACAGCCGCTCGCTGCTCCAGTCGGCCTTCGACCATCGACCGCAGGACATGTTGCTGGTCACCGATTCCCCCGTCCCCGGCCTCGACGCGAACCCCCGCCCCGGTATCAGCGGAATACCCAACAACCACCTGGCATACGCAGTGCAATGGTTCCTGTTCGCCGCCATCGCCGCAATTATCTATGTTTTGGCGGTCATCCGGCGCAATCGAATGGTTGTGGTCAGCAACACACCCCGTTAAGCCGCAGCGCATCATGCGCTATCTCAGTACCCGTGGCTCCGCCCCCGTCCTCGATTTCCGGGGCGCGACCCTGGCCGGTCTCGCCAGCGATGGCGGGCTTTACGTGCCCGAGACTTGGCCGACCCTGACCTCCGAAGAGATCGAGGGGTTGGCAGGCCTGTCCTATGCGCAGACAGCAGCAAAGATCATGGCGCCCTTCGTTGGCGACAGCCTGTCGGCGGAGGAACTTCAGGGCCTGTGCGACACCGCCTATGGCCGCTTCTCGCACGCCGCCGTGACGCCGCTGGTCCAGCTCGACCATGACCAGTGGCTGCTCGAGCTGTTCCACGGCCCCACACTGGCCTTCAAGGACGTCGCGCTCCAGATGCTGGGCCTGCTGTTCGAGCGGTTCCTGCGCGGCACCGAGACGCGGCTGACTATCGTCGGCGCGACCAGCGGCGATACCGGATCGGCGGCGATCGACGCGGTGGCGGGGCGGGCCAATATCGACATCTTCATGCTCCACCCGGCGGGCCGCGTGACCGAGATCCAGCGCCGCCAGATGACGACGGTGCTCGCCCCCAACGTCCACAACATCGCGATCGAGGGTAATTTCGACGACGCGCAAGCGCTGGTGAAGGCGATGTTCAACGATCGCGCCTTTGCCGATCGCCATACCCTGTCGGCGGTCAACTCGATCAACTGGGCGCGGTTGATGGCGCAGGTCGTCTATTATTTCTACGCCGCCGTGCGGCTGGGCGCACCGGGCAAGCGCATCGCCTTCTCGGTGCCGACGGGCAATTTCGGCGACGTGTTCGCCGGATACGTCGCGGCGCGCATGGGCCTGCCGGTCGAGCGGCTGATCGTCGCGACCAACGTCAATGACATCCTCCACCGCGCGCTGTCGTCGGGCGATTACTCCAAGGGACAGGTCCAGGCGACCGCCACCCCCTCGATGGACATTCAGGTCAGCTCGAATTTTGAGCGGCTGCTGTTCGACGCCAACGGTCGCGACGGCGCGGCGCTGGCGGCGCAGATGAAGGGGTTCGAGGGGTCGGGCGCGATGCGGCTGACCAACGCGCAGAGCCAGGCCATCGCCCCGCTCTTCACCAGCGCGCGGGTCGATGCCGACGACATGAGCCGCGCGATGCGCTGGGCGGCGGACGAGGCCGGGCAGATCCTCGACCCGCATACCGGCATCGCCCTGTCCGCCGCACGCAAGAGCGGGCTGGACGTTCCGGTCGTGACGCTGGCCACCGCGCACCCGGCCAAGTTCACCGATGCGGTCGAACGCGCGACCGGCAGCCGCCCCGCGCTGCCCCGCCGTGTCGGCGACCTGTTCGAGCGCGAGGAACGCTATACGACGCTACCCGCCACCTTCGACGCGGTGACGGCCTTTATCGACGGGCATGGTTTGCGCTAACGCGTTCCCATGAAACTCGAAACGATGATCGGCGAGCCCTGGGCGGATTACGGGCTGGTCGACTCCGGCCATGGCCGCAAGCTGGAACGCTATGGCCGGTTCCGCTTCATCCGCCCCGAACCGCAGGCGATGTGGGCGCCCGCCACCCAGGACTGGCGCGCGGCGGCGGAGTTCGTGCCCGGCTCGGACGAGGATGGCGGCGGCCGCTGGAACTTCAACGAGCCGGTGCCGCGCGACGGCTGGCCGCTGAAGTGGAACGAGGTGCGCTTCACCGCGCAGAACACGCCGTTCCGCCATCTGGGCTTCTTCCCCGACATGGCCCCCGTCTGGAGCTGGATGCGCGAACAGGTCGACGGGCTGGCCGAGCCTGAGTGCATGAACCTGTTCGGCTATACCGGCGTCGGCACGCTGGCGATGGCGTCGGCGGGCGCGAAGATGGTCCATGTCGACGCGTCCAAGAAATCGGTCGAGGCGGCACGCAGCAACGCGATGCTGTCGGGCCTGGGCGATGCGCCGGTGCGCTGGATCATCGACGACGCCGCCAAGTTCGTCGCGCGCGAGGTGCGGCGCGGGCGGCGCTATGACGGCATTCTGCTCGACCCGCCAAAGTATGGACGCGGGCCGGAGGGCGAGGTCTGGCGGTTGGAGGAAGACCTGCCCGGCCTGATCGCCAATTGCCGCCAATTGCTGGACGGTGATTCGCGTTTCCTGTTCCTGACCGTGTACGCCGTGCGCATGTCGGCGATGGCGATCGGCGAGATGATGCGCCAGGTGATGGCCGACCTGCCCGGCAAGGTGGAGTGCGGCGAACTCGGCGTACGCGAGGAAGCGCGCGGGCTGACCCTGCCGACGGCCATCTGGGCGCGGTGGAGCCGGTAAACAAAAAACCTCCGTTCAGCCTGAGCGAAGTCGAAGCACATGCCCAGCCGCAATGATCTGGCGTGGCCTTCGACTTCGCTCAGGCTGAACGGGGGGTGAGGATCTCGATCAACCCGACCTCATAGGTCGCCACCGCCCCGCCCGCCTCGAACCGCCGGGCGATCCGCCGCATCGCCCCCGGCGGGATGGGGCGATGGCCTTCGCGCGGCGTCCCCGCCCCGATCACCCGCAGCGCGCGCATGAAATCCGCCGCCGAGTCGTGCCGCTGCTCGAACGTCCGCGTCTCGACCGGCCAGCCCAGCGCCTCGACCGGGGGATAGACCGGACTCCCCGCCGCAAACCCTTCCGCCCGATGCGCCTCATGCCACGCCGCGAACGTTCCCCGGAGCAGCGTCGTCACCAGCATCCGGCCGCCCGGCGCGAGCAGATCCGCCAGCCGCCGCAAACCCGCCTCCAGATCGCCGAACCACTGCACGGCCAGGCTGCTGACGATCAGGTCGAATGGCGCTTCGTCCGGCAGATCGGGATATTCACCATCCATCACCCGCCCGCGCACGCCCGGATGCTTGGCCAGCCCACGTGCCAGCATGGCAGGCGCGATGTCGGTCATCAGCCAGCCGGGACTCACCAGTCGCGACAAGGTCGCCGCCGTCAGAAAGCCGGTCCCGCACCCCACTTCCAGCACGCGTGGGGCGGGCGGGGCGACCGCGACGATCCGCTCGGCCAGCCAGTCGGCGACCTGCCGCTGCACCACGGCATGGGCGTCATAGGCCGAGGCCGCGTCAAAGGCCCGCGCGATCATCTTCGCCTCAGCCATCACCTCAATCGCGTACCGACCGGATCGCCGCCGCCGCGAGTCCCGGCGCACCCGCGACCAGCATCAGCGACACCGCCGCCAGCAGCTTCAGCGCGCCCATGTCCCCGCTGCCCGCCCCGAAGATCAGCAGCGGCAGCGCCAGCGGCAGCAGGAGCAACCCGGCCAGTCCGCCCGCTCCGCGCAGTCCCGCCGTCAGCGCGCCCGTCGCCACCGCCAGCGCCGCCAGCCCGGGCGTGCCGAGCAGCAATCCCGCCTCGACCCGCACCAGCGCCGCCGCCTCCAGCCCGAACAGCCCGGCCGCGACCAGCGCCGCCAGCATCAGCGGCGGCGCAAAGGCCAGCCAGTGCGCGACGATGCGCAACGCCATCACCAGCGGCAGCGACAGGCCGTGGACGCGAATCTGGTCGAACCATCCCGATTCGACATCGGGCGCGATCAGCCGCTCGACCGGCAACAATGCGGCCAGCAGCGCCGCCACCCAGATCGCGCCCGCACCGACCCGCATCAGCATCGCCCGGTCAGGCCCGATCGCAAAGGGGAACAGCACCACCGCCAGCAGAAAGAAGCCGCAGACCAGCCCCGCCCCGCCCCCGGCATAGCCGCGCCGCACGTCGCGCGCGATCAGGGTCGCGACAAGGGGCAGAACGGCGATCATGCCGGGACGTGACCGGCCAGCGCGAGTGTCCGCGCGTCGGTCAACGCCAACGGCTGATGCGTGGTCAGCAGCACCGCGCCGCCCGCCTGCCGGTGATCCGCAATGGCCCGTTCCAGCATCGCAATGCCCTGGACGTCCAGTCCATTGCCCGGCTCGTCGAGCAGCCAGAGCGAGGCCTGCGCCGCCAGCACCCGTGCCAGTCCCGCCCGCCGTCGCTGCCCGGTCGAGAGCAAGCGCACCGGCACATCGGCGAGTTTCCCCAGCCCGACCATATCGAGCGCCACGGCGACCCGCCGATCCGCCGCCGCCAGCCCGTCGAGCCGTGCCCAGAAGGACAAGGCCTCACCCAGCCGCCGCTCCGTATCGAGCGCGAGGTCCTCGGTCATCAGCGCCATGCGCCCGGTCCGCGCGACGCGCCCCTCGAACGGCGCGATCAGCCCGGCGGCCAGGCGCAGCAGGCTCGACTTGCCGATGCCGTTGGGGCCGGTGACAACCGCCGCCTCACCCTCCGCCAGGGTCAGCGACAGATGCGTGAAGAGCAGCCGCCCGCCGCGTGCGCAGGCGACCTGGGACAGGTGAAGGATCACGCGCGGGCGTCGTCCACGGCATCTTCCAGCGCGTGCATATCCGCGTCGGACAGGCCGAAATGATGGCCGATCTCATGGATCGTCACATGTACCACCAGATCGTCGAGGCGCACGCCCGTCTCGACCCATTCGTCCAGGATCGCGCGGCGATAGAGATGGATGCGGTCGGGCAGGCTGCCGGAATCCATCGAGCTTTTCTCGCCCACCGGCCGCCCGTGATAGAGACCTGTCAGGTCGAGCGGATGGTCGATCCCCAGCGCCGCCAGCGTTTCGTCATCGGCGAATTCCTCGACGATCAGGACGACATCGCCCAGATGCGCGGCAAAGGCGGCGGGCAGGCGTGCGATCGCATCCCGCGCGATCGCCTCGATCACCTCGGGACCGGGTGCTCCACCAATCGCGTCTTGCCCGCTCATGGCCGCCGTCTTACCGCTGTGCCGGTCAAAAGAACAAGAGAAGCCAAGGGGACGATCATGGTGGAACGGCTGAGCGAGCTGGACCGGGACGAGGCGCTGGACGGCCTGACCGAATGGGACTGGGACGAATCGCGCGACGCGATCAGCCGCCGTTTCGTCTTCGCCGACTTCAACGAGGCGTTCGGCTTCATGACCCGCGTTGCCCTGCTGGCGGAAAAGGCGGACCATCATCCCGAATGGTCGAACGTCTGGAACCGGGTCGACATCGTGCTGACCACCCATGACGCGGGCGGCCTGTCGGCGCGCGACATCGACATGGCCGAAGCGATCGACGCGCTGCTGGGGTAAGCCCAATCCTCCCCATCTCTGATGGGGAGGGGGACCGCCCGGCGACAGCCGGGTGGTGGAGGGGCATGGCGGCTGGCCCCATCGCCGTTCGTCAGAAACTGGCAAAGCGCCGGGCCTTGCCCCTCCACCATCGCTTGCGCGATGGTCCCCCTCCCCAAGCGAGCTTGGGGAGGAACGGGATCAGCCGACCGTCTGTTCGATCGCGCCGAAGATCGGATGGTGGCGGTCGTCCTCCATCCAGATGCGGACGGTATCGCCCTTCTTCAGGAACGGCGTGACCGGCTCGCCGCCACGGATCGTCTCGATCATGCGCAGCTCGGCCAGGCAGCTATAGCCGACCCCGCCCTCGGCGACCGGCTTGCCCGGCCCGCCGTCCGAATCACGGTTGGACACGGTGCCCGACCCGATGATCGTCCCCGCCCCCAGCGCGCGGGTCTTGGCGGCATGGGCGACCAGCGTGCCGAAGTCGAAGGTCATGTCCTGCCCGGCATCCGCCCGGCCAAAGGGCTGGCCGTTCAGATCGACCTTCAGGACGCGGTGCAGCTTGCCGTCCTGCCACCAGTCGCCCAGCGACTCAGGTGTCACGAACACCGGCGAGAAGGCGGAGGCGGGCTTGGACTGGAAGAAGCCGAACCCCTTGGCCAGCTCGCCCGGGATCAGCCCGCGCAGCGACACGTCGTTGGTCAGCCCGACCAGTCGGATCGCCGCCAGCGCCTCTTCGCGACTCGCGCCCATCGGCACATCGCCGGTGACGACGACCACCTCGCCCTCCAGATCGCAGCCCCAGCTTTCGTCGGCCAACGGGATCGCGTCGCGCGGCCCCAGGAACCCGTCCGAGCCGCCCTGATACATCAGCGGATCGTGCCAGAAACTGTCGGGCAGCTCCGCCCCGCGCGCCTGCCGGACAAGCGCGACGTGATTCACGTAAGCCGAGCCATCCGCCCATTGATAGGCACGCGGCAAGGGCGAGGCGGCGTCATGCTCGTGGAAACGCGCCCGCGGGATCGCCTCATGGTCCAGATCGGTCGCCAGATTGGCGAGCGCGGGCATGACCGCGTCCCAATCGTCGAGCGCGGCCTGCAGCGTCGGCACGACATGCCCCGCATCCGCATACCAGGCGAGGTCGCTCGACACGACGACCAGCTTGCCGTCGCGACCGTTCTTCAGACTGGCGAGTTTCATGCAGGACTCCTCTTCGCTAACTGGTATCGGATGTAACCATCCGCCCGCGCTTGTCACGCATTCTGGCGGTGATCCTGCCCGAAACTTGACTTTTGGCAAGACGCGGCGCACATGCCCCCCGTCGAGGCGTCCACTCGCAGCGTGAACGGACCATCTGGTCCCGGCTCCGCCCCGACCCTGTCTTCAGGCTTCCCTTGTCACGCGGGGTGTCATCAACCCCGGCCCGCGCTTGCGGCCTGTCGTGACTCGCGCGCCATGATCGAAAGTAATTCCATGTCCTTTTCCGAACTCGGCCTTGCCGAGCCGCTCGTCCGTGCGCTCGAAGCCAAGGGCTATTCCGAACCCACCCCGATCCAGCGCGATTCGATCCCGACGCTGCTGGAAGGCCGCGACCTGCTCGGCATCGCGCAGACCGGCACCGGCAAGACGGCGGCCTTCGTGCTCCCCTCGATCCAGCGCCTGGTCGAGGCGAACAAGCGCGTCCTGCCGACCCATTGCCGGATGCTCGTCCTGGCCCCCACGCGCGAGTTGGCCAGCCAGATCGCCGAAAATGCCAAGGGCTATGCCAAGTTTTCCAAGCTGGCGGTCGCCACCGTCTTCGGCGGGACCAGCCTGAACAAGAACCGGCAGGACCTGTCGCGCGGCGTCGACATTCTGGTCGCCACGCCCGGCCGCCTGATCGACCTGGTCGAGCAGGGCTTCTTGAACCTGTCGATGATCGAGATCCTGGTGCTGGACGAAGCCGACCAGATGCTCGACCTGGGCTTCATCCATGCCCTGCGCCGCATCGTGAAGATGATCCCGCGCAAGCGCCAGACGCTGTTCTTCTCGGCCACCATGCCCGCCGCGATCCGCGACCTGGCCGACAAGTTCCTCGACAACCCCGCGACCGTCACCGTGACCTCGGTGTCGACCACCGCCGAGCGCGTCGACCAGTCGGTGACGTTCGTGACGCAGCAGGAGAAGCAGGCACTGCTGACCATCCTGCTCGCCGATCCCGCGATCGAGCTGGCGCTGGTCTTCACCCGCACCAAGCATGGCGCGGACCGCGTCGTGAAGCTGTTGGCGGGCAACGGCATCGCCGCCAACGCGATCCATGGCAACAAGAGCCAGGGCCAGCGCGAGCGGGCGCTGGGTGAGTTCCGCTCGGGCCAGACCCGCGTGCTGGTGGCGACCGACATCGCCGCGCGCGGTATCGACATTCCGGGCGTCAGCCACGTCTTCAACTTCGAGCTGCCCAACGTCGCCGAGCAATATGTCCACCGCATCGGCCGCACCGCGCGCGCCGGTCGCTCGGGCATGGCCATCGCCTTCTGCGCCGAGGATGAGCGGCCCTATCTGAAGGATATCGAGAAGCTGACGCGACAGAAGATCACCGTCGTGCCGCTTCCGGCCGACTTCGTGAAGCGCGCCGAGACGATCAAGTCGCAGCGGGTGAAGGCGATCGGCGCCGATCCCGCGCCGCGTGTCGACCGCCCGCGCGACCCGGCGCGTCCCCGCGCCACGCATCACCCGCGCGCGACCGACTCGCGCGCGCCGCAGGGTCGCCAGCCGCGTCGTCGTAGCGGCGGCGGTGGTGCGCCCGGCGGTGGCGGCGGCGGTCGCGGTCGTGGCGGCCAGGGTCGCCCCGGCGGCGGGGGTGCCGGTCGCGGCGCCCAAGGCTGATTGCTTCTTAAGCCCCTCCCGTAAACGGGAGGGGTTTGGGGAGGGCAAGGGGTCTCACCGAGACCAACGCCTGGGGCATACCCTCCCCCATCCCCTCCCGTTTACGGGAGGGGCGTGCCCAGCCGCAGATGCTGGCACGATTCCCCCCTCTCCCGCGTTGAACGCGTAACGACACGCGCATCAGGAGAGGTTGCCATGGATATTGCCCACACCCCCGCCGCCGAACGCATCGCGCGCGTGCTGTGCGGCCAGCGGCTGAGCGCCAATGCCAAGGGCGACTCCGAATCCGCCTCCAAGCTTGTCGACGCGCAGTGGCGCGACCATATGGCCGATGCGCTCGCCGTGCTGCGGACGCTGCGCGAGCCCGACCAGGCGATGGCCGATGCGGGCGATCCGGCGATCTGGGAAAAGATGGTGCTGGTCGCGGTCGAGGCCGCCAAGCCGCCCAAGGTTATGCTTTAAAATCCTCCCCGCGCCGGGGAGGTGGCAGGCGAAGCCTGACCGAGGGGGGCTTCCACACAGGTCAGCCCGTGCCGCAATCCCCCTCCACCACCGCTTCGCGGCGGTCCCCCTCCCCGTAGCGGGGCGGATAAATCACACCGTCACCTGCTCGCCCAGCTCCAGCACCTTGCCCGGCGGAATGCGCAGGAACTCGGTCGGGTCGCTGGCATTGCGCTGCAGGAACATGAACAGCCGGTCCTGCCACAGCGGCATGCCCTTTTCCGCCTCGGGCTTCAGCGTGTTGCGGCCGATGAAGAAGCTGGTCTTCATCGGGTCCAGCCCGGTCGTCCTGTTCTCGACGCCCAGATCGCGCGGCAGGTCGCGCGGCACGTCCGGGCTTTCCATGAAGCCATAGGTCAGCGTGACGGTCGCGAAATTGTCGTCCAGCCGCTCGACATGCGCACGGCGCTCGGCGGACACATAGGGACGGTCCGCGGTGCGGATCGTCATCACCAGGTTCTGCGCATGCAGCACCTTGTTATGCTTCAGATTGTGGAGCAGCGCGCCCGGTGCCGAGGCGGGGTTGGCGGTCAGGAACACCGCCGTGCCCGGCACCCGCTCGGGGGGACGCTTGGCCAGCGCGGCAGCCAGATCGGCGAGCGGGATCGCCTGCCGCTTCTCAAAGGCCGACACGATCCCGCGCCCGCGCACCCAGGTATAGATGACGAGGCCGACACCCGCCCCGACCAGCAGCGGCACCCAGCCGCCCTCGATCACGCGCAGGACATTGGCTCCGAAGAAGACGAGGTCGAGTGACAGGAACGGCAGGATCGCCGCCGCCGCCAGTGCCCGCGACCAGCCCCAGCGATGGCGCACGACCAGATAGGCCAGGCACGTCGTCACCACCATCGTGCCCGTCACCGCGATGCCATAGGCCGCCGCCATCGCCGAGGAGGTCTTGAACTGGATGACCAGCACCAGCACGCCGAACAGCAGCAGCCAGTTGATCGCGGGCAGATAAATCTGCCCCTGGAAATCGGCCGAGGTCTGCCGCACGCGCAGCCGCGGCAGGAAACCGAGCTGGATCGCCTGTTGCGTCAACGAAAACGCGCCAGTGATGACCGCCTGCGCCGCGATGACCGTCGCCAGCCCCGCCAGCACGATCAGTGCCGGGCGAAGCGGCTCGGGCGCCATCAGGAAGAACCAGTCCTGGTTGGTGAAGGGCTTGCCGCTCGCCGCCGCCTGTTCGAGCGCGGAAAGGGCAAAGGCTCCCTGCCCCAGATAGTTGAGCGCGAGCGCGGGCAGGACCAGCGAGAACCAGCCGATGCGGATCGGCAGCCGCCCGAAATGCCCCATATCGGCGGTCAGCGCCTCGGCCCCCGTGACGGTCAGGAACACCGCGCCCAGCACGAACAGCCCGACCACGCCGTGGCTGGCGAGAAAGCCAACGCCATAGCCCGGCCACACGACCCGCGCGATCGAGGGTTCGTCGGCGATATGCCAGATGCCCAGGCCCCCGATGACGAGGAACCACAGGATACAGATCGGCCCGAACAGCTTCGACACCTGCGCCGTGCCGCGCGACTGGATGAAGAACAGCCCGACCAGGATCACGATCGTACACATGCGGATGACGCTTTCGTCGAAGAACGACGCCGCCGACGGGATGGTCCGCAGCCCCTCCATCGCGGACAGCACGGACAGCGCAGGCGTGATGATCGCATCGCCATAGAAGAGCGACGCCCCCGCCGCGCCCAGCACCAGCGCGATGCGCGAACGCGCGCCCGCCGCCCGCCGGGCGAGCGCGGCGAGCGCCAGCACGCCCCCTTCACCCTGATTGTCGGCACGCATCAGAAAGACGACATATTTGATCGTGACGACCAAGATCAGCGACCAGAGCGCGAGACTGAGCACGCCCAGGATTTCGCCGGGGTCGATACCGTCCCCCGCCGATTGCGACAGCGCCTCGCGAAAGGCGTAGAGCGGGCTGGTGCCGATATCGCCGAACACGACACCGATCGCGCCGATGGTCAGTGCCACCAGCGCGGGATGGCGTTGCACGCCTGCGTCAGCCGTTTCGGTCGATGGAGCCGAATGCCCCGTCATCTCGCCCCTCATGTCGGTTGCCGTCCCCGTCATGCCCGCCGGAACCCCCTGTACCAAAAAGGACGGCGCGCTTTACGCTTATGCGCGTCTGACGCAAGGGCTTTCGACGACCGTTTGCAAACGCTTGATATTGCGAGGCGTCAAGCGCATGGGCGTGAAATGGTTCCCTTTTCGTTCGGCGGTCATGCATTCCAGGCGCTGGCCGATGGCGCGCTCTACTGGCCCGCGCGGGGGGCGTTGCTGGTCGCGGACCTGCATCTGGAAAAGGCGAGCTGGTATGCGGGCGGCGGACAGATGCTGCCGCCCTATGATTCACTGGCCACGCTGACCGAACTGACCGCGATCGTCACGCGGACAGGGGCGCGCGAGGTCTGGTGTCTGGGCGACAGCTTCCATGACGCGGAGGGGTGTGACCGGCTGTTGCCGGAGGCGCGGGCGATGCTGCTGGCGCTGACCGGCGCGACCGCCTGGACCTGGATCACCGGCAATCACGATCCGGTGCTGCGCGATCGCTGCGGCGGCGCGGTGACCGAAGAAGCGGCGGTCGATGGCCTCGTCCTGCGCCATGAAGCCGATCCGGCCGAGACGCGGCCCGAACTGTCGGGGCATTTCCACCCCAAGCTGCGGCTGCGGGTGCGCGGCAAGCTGGTCGCCCGGCGGTGCTTCGTGGGCACGGCGAACAAGCTGATCCTGCCCGCCTTCGGCGCGCTGACCGGCGGGCTGGACGTCGACCACCCCGCCCTGCGCCAGGCCGTCGGCCGCCCCGCCGAAGCACTGGTGCCGGTGCGCGACCGGATGCTGCGCTTTCCCGTCGCGGCGTGATCGACCGACGAAGAAGAATTGTTCGCGCGGAGACGCGAAGACGCGGAGGTGGATGTCTGCTTGGCGAAGCCAGAATCTCATCAACCGCTTGAGGTCGTAGGGCCGCTGGCGCGGCAGGTTGCTCCTCTTCGCGCCTCCGCGTCTTCGCGTGAACAAAAAATCGGCCTTTACCGCCCCTCCGGCGGCTCGCGCTCCAGGACCCAGTCCTGGCTGACGATGATGATCGAGCGTACCGGCCGCCCGTCCGCATCGCGTGACGGGTCGTAGCGATAGCGTTTCTCGATCAGGCTGCATGTTGTTTCGTCCAATGCCCGATTGCCGCTGCTGCGTGTCACGACGCAGCCGCTGACCCGGCCGTCGACATTGACGAAATAGCGCACCGTCACGCTGCCGCTCACCCCCGCCTCGGCGGCTTCGCGGGGATAGTCGGAGTCCTTGATGCGGCCCTTGATCCGGCGCGGCGGGGTGTCGTCGCCATAACCGTCGCCGTCGCCCGACCCGCCGCTGCCCGTGCCGTTGCCGATTCCACCCGCGCCCGTGCCGGGGCCGGGCTTGTCCGATGCGCCTTGGCTGGCCTGCGCGCCCGTACCCGCGACCGGCGCGGCGATCACCGGCGATACGGGCGGCAGTACGACCACCGGCGGCGGTGCGACGACCTCCGTCGCCTGCGAACGCAGATTGGGCGGGGCGGCGGCCCCGCGGGGGCGGTGGGTCCGGAC